>JAUVEG010000132.1 GCA_030594925.1 Gammaproteobacteria bacterium | reverse complement strand
AAGGCGCGCTGGTAGATTTTGCCACTCTGCAGACGCGAGAAAGGCACGCCATCATGCTCCAGTTCATACACGGTCGGGATCGCTTCGCGGCACATGAACTCTATCGCATCCTGATCACCCAGGTAGTCCGAACCCTTGACCGTATCAAACATGTGCCAGTGCCAGTTGTCCGGCTCTACATTCGCCAATGCTGCATTCACCCCGCCCTGCGCGGCGACGGTATGGGAGCGGGTCGGAAATACCTTGGAAACCACCGCCACATCCAGATCGGCATTCGCCAACTGCAGCGCTGCATTCAGCCCTGCGCCGCCGGCGCCGATAATCAGGGTATCAAATTGTCTTGTTTGCAGCTTCATAGCATTATGGAACCTCTAAATAAGTCCATAGGATGGGGAGTCAATTGATGCGCGCCAGCAATATCACTTCGTGCAGCCACAACCCGGATGCGACAAGCATCAGCCCAAACAACGCCAGCAGCAGCAGTCGAACAACTTGCCACTGCACGTAGTCAATCAGGATATCCCGAACACCAACCCAGGCATGGATCAACAGGGAAACATAGAACAGCAGGATTGCGACGCTGACCGGCGTCTGCGCCAGCAGCGCCCGCCAGGCCTCGTAATCAGCAGGCGGAGAAAAGATAAAGAGTCCCAGCGTCAGCAGGATAAAAACAGCCATGTAGATGGCGCTGAGCCGCTGCACCACCCAGGCCCGGAGTCCGGTGGCGCCATGCATCAGAGCATCCCCCACAGCAGCAGCGCAGAGAGTGGCGCCAGCAGGGTCACTGCCCACGCAGTGTAACGATAGGAGGGGCGATCCACACCAATCTCCACATCGATCAACAGGTAGCGGATCCCGGAGTAGAGGTGGTGAAGCAGCACCCACAACAGCAGCAACAGGATGAAGCCAACCAGAGTGCTATGCAGCAAGCTGCCGATAGCGGCAAAACCCTGCTCATCAGCCAGCGAGAGATCCAGCAGATAGATCGATAAGGGGATCAGCAGCACCATCAACATGCCGCTGGCGCGATGTATGATCGACATGATTCCGGCAATCGGCAACCTGATTTGCAACAGGTTCAGAAACACCGGCTTTTTTTGCAACGGCATATATCCCCATCTCCTTTCTAATTTTTATTTATTGCGCAAGTATAGGCCAGCCAAGAGATTTTTCTTGCCTTTTTTCTGATAGCGACTAAAGTTTATAAACCAATAGCAGTAATAAAAATCAAAAAACGCTGGAGCCTGCCCGAGAATAGGGCCGTAGCGAAGGAATACCATTTTGAGTCAGATTTTTCGTGCATTTGAGGCGAATAGCAGCACTATTTAACGATAATGGACGGAAAATATGGCCAAAAGAACGTTTCCGCAGCAGGTCTTCTATTCCCGGACAGGCTCCTGGCATCAATCGAGGAAATTACAATGAAAAAAACAACTCTATTCGCATCGTCTCTGTGCATGACTGTGGCAATGACGCTTACGCCTGTAGATCAGGCATTCGCCAAAGACCGCATCGTTTTTGGCGGCGGCCCGGCAGGCGGCACCTTCCAGGTGGTTGCCAATGCGATCCAGACATACAAGCCTGTTAAAGCCATCGAGGAGTTCAAGGTCAAAGCGCAATCATCAGCAGGCTCTGTGGAAAACCTGCGCAAAGTGAATTCGGGACGCTCTGATTTCGGAGTGGTCTACTCAGGACATGTCTACCTGGGGCGCAATGGCCTGATGAAAAACGACACCAAAAAATATGACCAGGTGATGGCTGTCAGCTTCCTCTATGGCGCCCCTGCCCAACTGGTGGTGCGCAAGGGTTCCGGCATCAAATCTGTCAAAGACCTTGTGGGCAAGAAGGTTGGCGTCGGTAACGCCGGTTCAGGCGCCTTTGCCAACTGTGAGGTGTTCTTCACCCACATGGGCGTGTGGGACAAGATCGAGCGCAACGCCATGGGTTACAATGATGCCGCCGCCGCCTTCGGCAATAATCAGCTGGATGCGTTCTGGCTCTTTACCGCCTTCCCTTCCGGCGCGGTGATCATGGCGGCGCAGACCAATGAGATCGAACTGGTGGATGTGGGTGCAGATGCCCAGAGCTCGGGCTTCTATGACAAATTCCCCTACTTCGGCAAGCTAAGTGTACCGGCCGGCACCTATAAGGGTGTCGATAGTGATACAGCCTCTTTTCAGGATTCAGCTCTGTGGGTAGCCAACGCCGGTGTCTCCGATGATGTCGTCTACAAGCTGCTTTCCACCATCTATACAGATGAAGGACTGGCTCACATGGTAAGCCAGAAGAAGACCTTCAAGGCGATGAGTGTTGCAACAGGCATCGATGGCATCGTGACACCCATGCACCCGGGCGCAATCAAATTCTGGAAAGAGAAAGGCGTATTGTAGTAAGGGATCATATGTCATCTCGACCAAAGGGAGAGATCTAGTACAGCATGTCATCTCGACCAAAGGGAGAGATCTAGTACAATGATGTATAAATAACTATCAGTAGGATCGATTTCAAGACCCGTCATCCCGGCTAAAAACATGCCGGAATGACGGGGTTTTTCGCCCCCTTCTGCAGCTAGATATTTATGCACTCCTGTACTGGTGCAGTGATGCACAAAGTCTATAGATTTCTCCCTTTGGTCGAAATGACAAGTAATGGAAATGCACGGAAATTTTGAGAGATACGCATAAACCATCCCTAATCTTGATGGCTCATCGACCTCTTTCGGCAGGAATCCGTCATGTATGAAAAGCTGCATAAAATAGAACAGGTTTTTTTCGATATCTCTGCTGTCTCCCTGCTGCTTTTCTACTCCTACTCCGCCGTAATTTCTCCGGCTGCCACCCAGTTTCACCGCGGCATCTATGTGCTTGCCACCTATGTGCTGGTGTTTCTGCTCTACCGCTCGAAATCCACGATCATGCGCGTGGTGGACTACCTGCTGATCCTGCTTTCGATCATCACCATTGGCTACTGGATGATGAATTTCGAGGCCATCAACTACCGTACCGGGGCGGAGACAAATCTCGACATGGGAATAGCCGTGGTCGGCGTTCTGCTGGGCATAGAGCTGGCACGCAGGGTCGTCGGCACGGTGTTCGTCGTCATCGGCACTGTGATGCTGCTCTTCGGCGTCTATGGCGACTACATGCCGGAGCTGATCTCCCATGCCGGCGAGAGCTTTCCGGAACTCTGCACCTCCATCTTCTACAAAAGCGACGGCGTCTTCGGCATCATGGCCAACGTGCTGGCCACATACATCCTGCTATTCGTCTTTTTTGGCGCCTTTCTCAAAGCCTGCGGCGCACAGAAATTTTTTATCGACTTCCCGCTGGCGGCCGTCGGCCACAAGACCGGCGGGCCGGCCAAGGTTGCGGTTATCGCATCCGGGCTGTTCGGCTCCATCTCCGGCAGCGCCATCGCCAATACCGTCTCCACCGGCGCCTTTACCATTCCGATGATGAAAAAGGCCGGCTTCAAACCCCATATCGCCGGCGCCATCGAACCGGCAGCCTCTATCGGCGGGATGTTCATGCCGCCGATCATGGGCGCCGGCGGCTTCATTATGGCGGAGTTGACCGGCCTGCCCTACTCCCACATCATGCTGGTGGCGATTTTTCCGGCGCTGATGTACTTCTTCAGCGTCTATGTGATGGTTCACTACGAGGCCAAGAAATACAACCTTGTGGGGGAACGCTCCAAGAACAGCGCCATGGAGATCTTCAAGCGCGAGTGGTATTACACCCTGCCGCTGATCGTGATCACCATCTTCATGCTCTACGGATACTCCCCCGGCTATTCGGCCATCCTCGGCCTGGTTACCTGCATAGCAGTCAGCTGGTTCCGCAAAGAGACACGCATCGGTCCAAAGGAGTTTGTCGTGGCCGCCAGAGAGGGGGCTGAAAGCAGCCTCATGATCGGCGCCACGGTGGGTGTCATCGGCATCATCATTGGTGTGCTCACCTTCAGTGGTCTGGTGCTTACCTTTGCGGATATCGTTATCGAACTGGCGGACGGCTCACTGGCTCTGACCATCCTGCTCATTGCCCTGGCATCATTGATCCTTGGCATGGGTGTGCCGGTCACGGCGGCCTATCTGATTACTGCGGTGGTAGCCGTGCCGGCATTGACCCACCTGGGCGTCAATGTGATCGCCGCCCATATGATCGTTTACTGGCTCTCTCAGGATTCCAATATCACGCCACCGGTCTGCATTGCCGCCTTTGCGGGAGCCACCATCGCCAAGGAGAATATGTGGCGCACGGCGTTTTCCGCGTTCAAATTCGCCAAGTTTCTCTACCTTGGTCCGTTTCTCTTTGGCTATGTCCCTGCCTTCTCCCTGAATGGTTCAGCCATGGATATCGTCAAGGCCTTTATCCTGATCATATTCGGTACCTGGGCCTACTCCTGGCTCCTCAGTGGAATCTGGATCAAACGTCTATGGAAGCCGGCTGGCAACTGATAAATTACGGGTAGGCTTTGACAAACAAACAATGGCCGCGGATTAACGCGGATTGATTTGATAACACAAACCATTTGAACTCTACTATTGAGCACTGAAGCTGATTGGCTGCCCGATCTCCTTCATGTATCAAAGTCATAACAACATCCGCGTTAATCCGCGGTTAAACGTCTCTATGATCTCGTAAACGGTTATAATCCAAAGGGTGAAATAAGGAAAAATTACGAGATGCGGATCCCAAGAATCGAATACCGGAAAATACTCTATGCGACGGATCTTTCCGAGGCAGGTCGGGCCGCATTTCCCTATGCCGCAAGCATCGCCCGTCACTACGATGCCGATCTAACGGTATTTCATGTGCTCAAGCCGACGAAATTCGAGAATTACCTGGTCGGTTATATCAATGAGGAGTTGTGGAGTGAAATAAAATCCAGGGATCTGGAAGAGGTGAGGAACATCCTTATCAGCCGTAAACGCGATGATGCGGCC
>JAUVEG010000118.1 GCA_030594925.1 Gammaproteobacteria bacterium | reverse complement strand
CTCTGCACCACACACAGGAAGCCCGAAAGCACTGGCGATCTTCAGAGAGAGCCACTCATTCTCACAGCTCTCACTCAAATCCATTCCCGAGTGTTCAATCTTTCCTATGGGTAGTTTGAAAATGTGGGTGGTAGGCGTTGTCCCCAGGGGGCGATTCCAGGCATTGTTTTTCCTCAGCAGCGCAGTCTTCTCTTGCGCCCCCGCGATCGATACCCTGAACTCCTCCCCGTACTCCTCGGTCATACCAAGGGGAGCCGTACGATAATTCTTCAAGAGTTGCGCAATCTGGGGGTCTGTTAGGTGGACGCCTTCAATACGATGTACGTCCTTAGGAGAGGCATCATGCGGAACAATTTGAACAGCCCCGACGCAATCCATTCCGATTGCCGAAAGCAGATCGAACGGGTGTGAGGTTGGCGCCTTGAAACGAGCCTGGATACGATCCCGTGTCTGCTTGTTATCAGGCAACAGATTATCGAAGTAGTTGAATACAATCTCGCCGGAATAGGCTTTATGCCGAAGCGGCATAGAGAGAGATATGGGACGAGCCCCACCAGTCTCAAGCCATTCAGCTATGTAAGCAAAAGCGAGTGCTCCCGTGGAACTCTTGGTCAGTTCACCGACTTTAAGGCCATTCATCCAAACAGCAAGGGTACTGGCGCGGCTCACCATTTCTCAGTCCACTCCCTATTCTTGTTATCTTTTGACGCCAAGCCCCCCTTGGGAACGAGATGCACCTCAAGATCGAGTGCAGAGAGCAGGCGGAACAACGTATCCAGCCGCACATTATCGGGTTTATTCTCAAATTTAGAGACAGTGTCCTGCCTCACAGCAACCTCTTCAGCTACTGCCGTTTGAGATACGCTACGTTGTTTACGTTGATCCCGATAATACCGGGCCAGATCTTTCGGCGAGTGAATAAGCATAGCGGTCATCTCCGTTGTGGCTGACGATAATCTCCGATACACGCATTAGCGTGTAATCAATAGATTATACGGATATGCGTGTAATTGCAACAATACACGCAATGCAGTATAGGCAACAGTTCTGCATGGGTTTCATAATCAGTAGATCGGCGGTTCAATTCCGCCCATCGGCTCCATCACATCTCCCCTTCCAACTGAACGTAGACAATACGGCATACTCTTCATGCCCCGCTTCTCCAGTGATAATGGTGTTATCACAGAGCAGCCATGCGTGCGCTTTGAGCTTCTCCTCGGCAGTTTCATCCATTGTCGCCCCCAGATGAAAAATACCGCCGATTCCTCTATTATCGAGCATCCGCTGGGCGGTCAGAGTCTGCGCCAGGTATGCTGACTCCCAGGGAGTGTCGCCAGCCGCTGAGCGCACGGCTTTTCCTATAGCCAGCGCCGTCTCCATCTGCACGCATCACCCTCAGCCTGGCGTAGGCTTCAATAAACAACCATCTCTGCCTGCTCTTCAGTTTTGTGAATTTTCTAATTTTATGCAGCATCAGTTCGACCTGGCATTGATGACAAAGCGATGCTTGCCTGAGCGGGTGCGTTCGATCATTTCAACTGGATTAATCTCCAGGGTCATGTGCTTGTCGATCTCATTTGTTATCCTTTGCTGCAGCGATACCTGCAGTCCGGGCCCAAGCTTTGATTCCGCATCGATGTTTAAAACAATCCTGTTCAACGCATGCTGTACAAACTGGTACTGTTTGATGCCTTTGACTCCATCCAGCAGGTGGATGAAGTAGGAGGGATAGATGCGCTTGCCGCTGTGTGTCACGATGATGTCGTTGCTGCGGCAAAACTCCATCTCCATCAGTGGAAATGGTGATCCGCAGGGACAATCTCCCGCCCAAAGTCTTCCTGAGTCACCGATCTCATAGCGGATAAAAGGCATCACCCTGTTGGTCAGCGAAGTCACCAGAAATCGATCCTCATGTTGCCTATAGACCGATTCCAGATAGACCATGTCGGTGAAAACATGGAAATTTCCATGACGGCATTGAAGGGCGATATTGGGAATCTCCCTGCTGCCGTACTGGTTGAAGACCTTGCATGAAAAGGCAGTCTCAATCGCTTCGCGCTGCCACTCATAGAGCACCTCTGCGGTGGAGAAGACCCCCTTGAGGCTCTTTGGCATGCGCATGCGCTGTTCGATGATATATCCGGCTAACTCGGCAAGTATGGAGGCGTAGCCCTGCAGCAATACCGGCTTGTATGACTGGATAAATTTCGCCCGCTCATGCAGCTGCGCCTGCGTATACTCATAAGCACCGATGGTTGTTTCGGCGGCGATGCAGTCAGCAACTGTTTTGCTGAATCCCCCTCCCCCCTTGATGTCCTGTCTGGCGTCCCAGAAGTTCAGGATCTTCTCTCCCGGCCGCCATCCCGACCACATATAGCTGCGCATCATGCCGGCGCGCATCAATTCGGTTTTATGGCTGTCGTAATAGAATGCCAGGGGCCTGCCTGTGGAGCCTCCGGTATGTCCGATGCGCAGACTGCGCTTCTCCAATCCCCTGGCCACCATGGCGTCTTTATGGTGCACAATCTCCTCCTTGCGCAGTATCGGCAGGTTCTTCAATGCGAGATCATCGAGATCACGCAGCATGGCCTGCTGATATTTGTGCTGGTAGAAATCGGTATTGTTTGCGGCGAAGCTGATGATGGCCGTGAGTTCCCGCTGCTGTTTTTGCAGAAGTAGCTCTCTGCTCATGCGCTCATTGTTCAGCAGCTCCTTCAAGTATGCGTAGCGCTCTCTTTTTTGCTGAGAGTATATGACATGTTTGAGACGGGAGATCATCTGAACATCAAGGTCAATGCTGTTCAGCCAGCGCCTGTTTCCAGGCTTGGCGCTCATCGGCGTATGCAGTGATCGCCTCGATCATTCCTGCATGACGCTGCTCTCTGTTTGCCCGTGAATCAACGCGTCATCGAAACCTGCCGCCCCGATCTCTTTGGCGATCAGCGGCGCCGACTCCCTGCAGATTTGAATTTCCTTATGCGCTGACTGCGACTGATCCAGTCTCTGTCGAAGTGCTTGCAGATCCGGATTGCCGCTAAAGATATCGAAAAAGCGGTTGAGTGCAGTGAAATCTATTGAATCCATCCTGTCTGCCATCAGATTTGATCATTTTATCAAGCAAGATCTCTGTCTCAGACTCACCATGAGTAAAGATTTTCTCGCAAAGGCGCAAAGACGCAAAGGTTTTTTCTTGGCGAGCTTTGCGACTTTGCGAGAGTCATGACTGAAATTCGACGCATTTCAGTCCGCTATCTCCCCGACCTGTAACTCGGGAAGGCGTCTTTATCGATGATGATCTCGATGAGGTTGATCGAGTCAGTGAGGTCGCAACTGGAGAAGAGCTCATCAATATCGGATTGCGTGGTGATTTTTTTGTGATCGATGCCGAATGAACGGGCCAAATCCCTGAAACCGGGATTAACGAAGTCACAGTCAATAAAGCGTTTATGGTATTGCTGGAACTGGTTTTTTCGGATCAGTCCCATGGTCGCATTGTTGAAAACAACCACGTTCAATGGCAAGTTGTAGTTGACTGCCGTCATGATCTCCATGCAGCACATCTGAAAGCCACCGTCACCGAGAATGGCAAAAGTCGGTTTTTTTGCAAAAATCGCGCTCCGATTGCAGCGGGTATGGCGTGACCCAGCGAGGAGATTCCGGAGTTGGGAAAATAGCGGCTGCGGCTGGATACGTGATAAAAATTCTGCGCGTAGATAATGTTGTCATCAAAAACGTAGATGTCTTCGGGAAAGTGCTGCTCCAGCGTCGAAAAAAACTTCTCGACCAGCGCAAATCTGGAGCTGGAAACCGGGGAGTCATTATCTGCTGCGTTCTCACTCAGGGCATCGCGGCGATATGTCTCTATGCCGTCAGGCCCCTTGCGCTGAACATCACGCTCCACGATGTTGTTCAATACTCCGGAGAGCACTTCACGGATATCACCATGAATGGCGACATCTGCCCCAAACACCTTCTCAAGCTGTTCAGGATCGTTGTCGATCTGCACAATTTCCTTGTTTTCGAGCAGTTTTTGGTCCCACAGGTAGCTGGTTCTTTCATTAAAAGCAGCGCCAAGAAAAATAATCAGATCCGCTTTGTCGATAATGTAGCGATAGGCATAGCCGTTGGACGTCACGCCCAGACTTCCCAGGGAGAGTGCTGACTGTTCGCTGATGACGCCTTTTGCTTTGAGGCTGGTTGTCACCGGGATATTGATCGATTTACTGAGTTGTTCGACCAGTTGCTGGGCTTCGGAGCGGATGCAGCCATAGCCTGCAACGATTACCGGGCGTTTTGCTTCCGCTATCGCCTGTGATACTGCCTCGACCTGCGGGGAACTGCCGTGAACTGCATGAACCCCTCTCTCGATTTTTGATCTTATCCAATATTGCATCGTCAACCATCTCCGTCTGCACATTGAACGGGAAGCTGAGAAGTACCGGTCCGGAGTTGGAGGAGAGCAGGACTTTTGAGGCCTGATTCAGAACCTGGGCAAGATAGTCGGTTCTTTCAACGATCTTGTTATATCTGGTGATGCTCTTGAAGAGAGCATGCTGATCGATGCTGCCGCCTTCGCCTGAACTCTCCTGCAGTCCGCCTTTGCCAAAGATATGCGTTGATGTCTCTCCTGTAATAATCAGGATCGGCTGTTTGTCAGCATAGGCATTGGCAATGCCGGTAATCAGATTAGTTGCGCCGGGGCCCGCCGTGGTGATGCAGGCGGAAATCCTGCCCGACGCGCGGGAATATCCACCCGCCATAAATGCCGCGCCCTGTTCGTGCTTGGCCAGTACGCTTTGAATCTCTGAATTATACAAGCTGTCATAGACGGGCAGAATGTGAGTACCCGGCATACCGAAGATGTACTCGATACCCAGGCGCTGCATATATTTGACGATTAACTCACTAACTTTAATTTTCATACAGTCAGGCTTCGGAATTTATTATTCCAGTAGGAGTTGAACCACAGATGCACACAGATAAACACAGATTAGAGATGGAAAAATCTGTGGAAAAAACAAAACCGTAGGGTGCAATAAGCTCCGCGCATTGCACCATCTAGTGTCATGGTCGGATGCGCTACCGCTTATGCCACCCTGCGAAGTCATCCAACATGGAGTTTAGACAACCATGAATGTGATTTTCCATCCGTGTTTATCTGTGTGCATCTGTGGTTAATAAAATCGCAGTCCAGCGACCG
>JAUVEG010000172.1 GCA_030594925.1 Gammaproteobacteria bacterium | reverse complement strand
AGAAAAGCGTCATTGAATGACTGTGGACAAGAGGCAATGAGACCAAGACTTAAATTGATCACCGTTGCGGGAGTGGTGTTGTCCGGCGCCCCAGGCACCGACAGGCCCGCTGCCCAGCGAATTGCATCAGCAATATCAGAGGTATCACCGCCACAGGCACCTAGTACACGCAGAGGCAAAATTTTTGTTTGCGCGCTAAAGGCAACACCGGCAATTCCCTTCGCATTATCGCCGCTTGCCGCTGCAATACCGGCAACATGAGAACCATGCCAGGAGCTGACATCTCTATTCGTACACCAATCACCTTCATCCGATGGATCCGGATCACGCGCGTCACCGTCTCGGGCCGTGGCAGGATCAGAGATAAAGTCATAGCCAGGCAGCAATTTTCCTCCCTGAAACTCCTCATGCTGCTTGAGAATTCCGGTATCGATAACAGCGATGACGACATCTGATCCCGTGGTGGTATCCCAGGCGGTTTCTGCATCGATTGCGCCGGCATTGACAAAAGGAGAGACTAATGACCACTGCTCATGGTAACGCGGATCATTTGGCACCAGAGTTGCGTACATCCTGAGATCAGGCTCGATATATTCAACCCCGGACATGTTGGCCAGAGCACGGACTTTATCGATCGTATCGTCGATGTTGACGACAATCGACTTCCCTGACATTGGCCTGACAATAGAGACATTTTTCTGTAATTGAGCAGACATCCGCTTTTGGAAACCAGCAGTGTCGGACGTTGCAGTCACATACTTATCGCCGGATAATTTGACGATATACTGAGCAGCATTAACCTGTGACAACGACATCATCAGTAACAATGGGAGGATCAAAGTGCAACTCCGCTGGAACAGAGATGTAACGTTTCTATGTATCATGATGTAAAACCTGGCTATTGATTTGGTTGTATTTCCATTTTCAAATCGGGCTCTGCGTACTCGATGCGGGGGTCGTCGTTCAATTGCTCAAGGGTTGATTGAAGCGCATCGGCGCTTACAGAATCAATCCTGACAACGTGCGACTGCCCGGACATCTCCCTAAGATAAATGATTTCAGATTGATAATCTTTAAAAAATTCGCTTGACGCGCCTCTGCTTAAATTCACACCCGGGTTTGGCTTGATGATGACTTGCCGGGAACTCATATTGACCGCAGGTGCAGGTGTGCCTGCTTCCAGGTTATTTTGACAAGCAGTCAACGACAAGGAGATCAACACAGGGATCAATAGAGAAACCAGCAATAATAGAGTGCTGGATTTTTTAAACGCTATTTTTAGCATAATCATCGAGCAAAGGCATCATATCAAATATCCCAATACTTAAGAGGCTCTTGCAAAACTCCAAAACACGTCATTCCAGCTAAAAGCATGCCAGAATGACGGAGTTTTGCAAGTACCTCCTAAAACTTAAAACCTCCCCGGAAACATGGCGGGATGCGGCAATGATTGTTCCTGACAATCTGATTGCACTTCCTCCATCCATGGAGGTCGCTGTCGCTTATACCGCCCTACGTGCTTACAAAAAACTTGAGGATTGAGTCAAAAGGTATATTGCTAATCCACATATGCACGTAGATGCTGGCGAAATAACCCAGCGCGATGACCGGCATCCACTTCAGGTGGTTGAAGAAGGTGTAGACTCCCCTCGCCTGTCCCATCAGCGCCACCCCTGCGGCGGAGCCGATCGAGAGCAGGCTGCCGCCGACCCCGGCGGTCAGGGTAACAAGCAGCCACTGGCCATGATTCATATCCGGCTGCATGGTCAATACGGCAAACATCACCGGGATATTGTCGACGATCGCAGAGAGGATGCCGACTACAATATTGGCATTCGTGGGTCCCCACTGGGTGTACATAATCTCAGAGGTCAGGGAGAGATAACCCATGAAGCCGAGTCCGCCCACACAGAGTACCACGCCGTAGAAAAACAGCAGCGTATCCCACTCGGCGCGGGCAATCTTGTTGAAGACATCAAAGGCGACCACATCCCCCATCTGTCCATCATGCTGCGCCTCCAGCGACATGCGCTGCTCCTTGGCGAGGGTCTTTTTCAGATAAAACCCCATCAGCTGCAGATAGCCAAGCCCGGTCAGCATGCCGATCACCGGCGGCAGACCGAGGAAGTTATGAAAGCTGACCGCCGTGGCGATAGTCAACAGAAACAGTACGATGATGCGCCTGGCTCCGCGGCGCATGGAGACGACTTCATCGCAGGCGGCCGGCTTTTCGTCCGGGATGGAGAAATGCATGATGGCGGCGGGAACGACATAGTTGACCAGTGAAGGAATAAACAGCGCGAAAAAGCCCCAGAACTCCACCATCCCCTTCTGCCACACCATCAGGGTGGTGATATCACCGAAGGGGCTGAAAGCGCCGCCGGCATTGGCTGCGACCACGATGTTGATACAGGCAAGCGCCACAAATTTTTTATTATCGCCTCCGACCGCCATTACCACTGCACACATCAGCAGCGCGGTCGTAAGGTTGTCAGCGATCGGGGAGATGAAAAACGCCAGAAAGCCTGTCATCCAGAAGAGTGCACGAAAACCGTAGCCTTTACTGATCAGCCAGGAGCGCAATGCATCGAAAACCTGGCGCTCATCCATGGCGTTGATATAAGTCATCGCCACCAGCAGGAACAGCATCAGCTCGGAATACTCCAGCAGATTGTGGCGTACCGCCTGCTCGGCCAACTCCGACATGCCATGGTTGGCATAGACGATGCCGATCATTGCCCAGATCACACCGGCGGCGATAATGACGGGTTTGGATTTCCGCAGATGGGTGAACTCCTCGGCCATCACCAGCATATAGGCAACCAGGAAGACGATGATAGCAGCGATGCCGACACCGGTCGCAGTCAGGTCGAGGGGTTCATGGGCGCCCCCCTCCACTGCCATCTCGCCCGCTGCGGCCATAGCCAGATCAGGCAGAAAAATCGCCGCAAGGAGAAGAGTGACTGTTTTTATCCATGCCGGTCTATCGTTTAAGATCTGTTTCATCATGCTCTTGCCTGGGTGGGAATATCAACGGAATAAATAGTGGGAAGTATTATACGTCGGAAATCCTTAAATCTCCGAAAATTTCATACGGCGCAATGCCCGCTGGCTATTGCGCCCTACGGCTTTAATTGCCCGCGACAGTATGCTAACCTTCTGTCAGTTTTATCACTCCAGCCAGGACAATCCAGCATGAAAACCACCTCCCTCATACCCCCCGCCCTGTTAATTACCGGTTTGTTGCTGAGTGGCTGCAGTGGCCTGGATGATCCGGATGATGGGGATGGTGGTGGAAGCACTCCCTCGGAATTTGAAGGAGCTTACACCTTTGAAGTCACTGTTGATGTGGGTATATGCAGTGATGACCAGGGGGTAATGCAAGTAGACGCCGATGGAGATGTCACTAGTACTACACTAAATGATGGATTTGACGACTTCACTTTATCCGGCCTTGTTGTATCTAATGGATTTATCGAGGGTGATTTTGATTTCACCGTTGCAGGACACGCCGCAACTTATGATGGTGTGATGTCCACCACAACTACTGAATGTGGTGGTAATGTCACTGTTAAAGGTGGCGGCGGAACATGGGGCGATACTAGTACTGGCTGCAGTGGCACCTGGACGGCATGTCCGTAGTCAGCAATAAGCTTGTGGTCTACATGGACGTGGTCTGTGACGGATGCTTTGAGCATTACAGTTGACACAAGTCCATCCGGATTGCCGCCACCCGCAAACTTTCATTTGATGCGCTTCACAAGCTCAGCACATCCTATGGTTTTTACCTAAAACTTAAGTAACTATCCAGCATCTTCGAAAACTAGCAAATAAGTCACTGGTATCGGGTGTATCTGGAGGAAACGTTGGAGGCATGGATGCCGACACGAGCCTACATGGATGTATTTACGGCATTTTCCGCAAGATATGCCCGATAGCAGTGACGAACTCGTATATGCTGAATAGTTACAAACTTAAAACCTAAAACTTAAACCCCCCCTACCCCACCAACATCATCAAATACTTCACATTCCCCTGCCATTGAAACCGGTAATAGCCATCATCGCTCTTCTTCATGAAGCGCTTAATCAGCTTGGCTGCATGTTTACCAAGTAGCTCCACCTTTGCCAACCTGAGATCCAGCTCGATATCACCCTGCTGCGTTGCGATGATGACACCCTGCAGCTGCAATCCCCCGTCGCTGGTTGAGCGCACCACTGTCCTGAACTTCTGCGGCTCGATGGTGGTCACCTCTGCTGCAAAATCGCCCAGGT
>JAUVEG010000278.1 GCA_030594925.1 Gammaproteobacteria bacterium | reverse complement strand
CTGCATCACGCCTATCTCTTTACCGGCACCCGTGGTGTCGGCAAAACCACCCTGGCGCGGATTTTTGCCAAAGCCCTGAACTGCGAAGAGGGTATCTCCTCGAAGCCCTGCGGCGAGTGCAGCTCCTGTCAGGAGATCGACCAGGGACGCTTTATCGATCTGCTGGAGGTCGATGCGGCTTCGCGCACCAAGGTCGAACAGACCCGCGAGCTGCTCGAAAATGTTCCCTATGCCCCCGTTCGGGGACGCTACAAGGTGTACCTGATCGATGAGGTACACATGTTTTCTGCAGGCAGTTTCAATGCGCTGTTGAAGACACTTGAGGAGCCGCCCCCGCATGTCAAGTTTCTGTTGGCAACAACAGATCCTCAACGATTACCAATGACTGTTCTGTCTCGCTGTCTGCAGTTTGGTCTGAAGCGTTTGACGCATGATCAGATTGCCGCTCAGTTACAGCATATCCTGACTTCCGAGAAGGTTGATTTTGATGCGCAGGCGCTCGCGCTGCTTGCTTCAGGCGCTGACGGCAGTATGCGTGACGGGCTGAGTCTGATGGATCAGGCGATTGCCTTTGGCGGTGGCGAGGTGCGCGAATCCCAGGTGCAGGTGATGCTGGGGGCGGTTTCGCGTGATTATGTTTATGGGTTGCTGGATGCAGTTGCCGCCGGTGACGGGGTGCTGCTGATGGAGCGCATCGCCGAAGTCGCCGAGCGCGCTCCGGATTTTTGTTCGGTGCTGGATGAGATGCTGCGCATTTTGCATCGCATCGCCATCGAACTGGCTGTGCCCGGTGTCGATAGCGCCGAGGCGGATGCCCCCCGGTTGACACAGATGGCAAGCTCTCTGCAGCCTGAAGAGGTGCAGCTCTATTATCAGATTGGAGTTACCGGCAAGCGGGATATGATTCATGCTCCGGATCTGCGCAGCGGCTTCGAGATGGCGCTGCTGCGCATGCTGGCTTTTCGACCTGACACAGGGGGGGGCGTGCCGCAGAAGGCTGTGGCGGAGAAGAGAACGCAACAGCCTCCTGCGGCCAGTCGTCCCCCTGCACAGCCATCATCTCAGCCCGGGAAGCCGGTGATTCAGCAGGCATCTCCAGATTATGCTTCAGAGCAACAGGCAGCGGCTCCGCAAGCGCCACCTGCTCAAACATCAACAACCCGGACATCAACCGTAGATGACTGGTCCGCGATTGTTGCAGCACTTGATCTGGGCGGGGTGAGTCGTCAACTGGCGGCAAATTGCGCAATAAAGAGCATCGATGACAAGCGGGTCTGCCTGACGCTTCAGCAGAATCACCAGGCGCTGAAGAGTGAAATGTCTGAACGGCGCTTGCAGACAGCGTTGTGTGAGCATTTCAAGAATAAATCACTGCTGCTGGAGATTGAAATCGGCCAACCCGGCAGCGATACTCCGGCGCAGCAGCAGGCGCAGGCCGATGAGCAAAAAGTTGTGGATGCACGCGAGCAGATGGCGCAGGATCCGTTAGTCAAAGCTGCTCAGCAGCAGTTGGGTGCAACGCTGCTCGAAGAGACGGTCAAGCCGGTTTAGGCCGTTCTGGTATATCTTTGAGTCACTAAAATATTTACAGAATGAGTCAGATTTTAAAAAAGTCTCTCGCCAAGACGCAAAGAACGCAAAGGTTTTTCTTGGCGAGCTTGGCGTCTTGGCGAGAGAAGATGCTTGCTTCCATGTCTCGTCGGTGTGAGACCTGGTCTTGCTAACATGACGAGATTGACATGCGGCGCAATGCGCACCACTTATTGACGCCCTACGGTGAAATAGCAGATTAATCAAGAGAGTAAAAGGTAAAGAGTATGATAAAAGGCGGACTCGGCAACATGATGAAGCAGGCGCAGAAGATGCAGGAAGATATGCAGAAAGCGCAGCAGCAGCTTGCCAATGAAGTGGTGAGCGGTGAATCAGGTGGCGGCATGGTGAAGGTGACCATGAATGGCAAGCATGAGGTGCGGCGCATAGCGATCGATGACGCCCTGGTTGGTGATGACAAGGATATGCTGGAAGATCTGGTCGCAGCAGCTTTCAATGATGCCGCTCATCGTGTGGCGGAGATGGCGGAGCAGAGTATGTCCGGCCTGACTTCAGGATTGAATTTGCCGCCGGGACTCAAGCTGCCCTTCTGATGGCGCAGGGCTTGCTGAAAAACCTCGTCGATGCACTCTGCTGTTTGCCCGGTGTTGGGAAAAAATCTGCGCAGCGCATGGCTTTTTATCTCCTGGAACGCGATCGTGATGGTGGCAAACACCTCGGCGATCTATTGCACCAGGCGATGCAGAAAATTGGCCGCTGCAGCCGCTGCCGTACCCTCACTGAGCTGCAAACCTGCTCGATCTGCAGCAGCCAGCGTCGTGACAATACGCTGTTGTGCGTGGTTGAGACCCCCGGAGAGCTTGAGGCGATCGAGCAGTCAACCGACTATTGCGGTTTTTTCTTTGTGCTGCACGGCCGCCTGTCGCCGCTCGATGGGCTGGGTCCAGCCGAGATCGGGATGGAGGAGTTGCAGCAGCGCCTTGCCGAGGGAGAGATTGCAGAGGTGATTCTGGCGACAAATCCGACGGTTGAAGGTGAGGCGACGGCTCACTACATCAGCGAAATGGCCGCTCGCTACAACGTGCTTACTACACGTATCGCACATGGCGTGCCGCTGGGTGGTGAACTGGAATACCTGGATGGCGGCACCCTGTCGCATGCGATATCCGGCCGCCGTGAATTCCAATAAGAGAGAGGAGTAACTGAAATGGCAGATGATTGTCTCTTTTGCAAGATTGCAAATGGTGATTTCAATACCGAGTTTGTCTATGAGAGTAATGATGTGGTGGCTTTTCGGGACCTCAATCCACAGGCATCAACGCATATCCTGGTGATTCCACGCCAGCATATTGCGACTCTCAACGAGATCGATGCAGGGAACTCGGAAATTGTCGGCAGGATGTACATTGCCGCCAAAGAGATCGCCGCCAGCGAAGGCCTGGCTGAACGGGGTTACCGCGCGGTGATGAATTGCAATGCAGATGCCGGGC
>JAUVEG010000231.1 GCA_030594925.1 Gammaproteobacteria bacterium | reverse complement strand
GAGGGATTTGCAAAGGCTCATCACATCTGTGTTTAACTGTGTGCATCTGTGGTTAAACATGTAACATACTTGCCGCACTTGAAGCGGAGCACAATCATGAATACTCTCACCATTACCCGCCCCGACGACTGGCATCTGCATCTGCGCGACGGCGATATGCTGGCGGCGGTTGCGCCGGATACGGCGCGGCAGTTTGCACGCGCCATCGTCATGCCCAATCTCGATCCGCCGGTCACCACCACGGAACAGGCGCTTGCCTATCGGCAGCGTATCCTCGATATTATCCCCGAGGGGCTGCGTTTTGAACCATTGATGACTCTCTACCTGACTGATCAGACATCGCCTGACGAGATTGGCGTTGATTCCCGCGTGCATGCCGTGAAGTGGTATCCGGCCGGGGCGACCACCAACTCCAGTCGCGGCGTCACTGATATCAGCCGCTGCTACAAGGTGCTGGAGGCAATGCAACAGCACGACTTGCTGCTGCTGGTGCATGGCGAGGTGACTGATGCCGGTGTGGATGTATTCGACCGGGAGCAGGTTTTTATCGAGCGCTACCTGATACCTGTCACTGAACGTTTTCCCGAACTGCGCGTGGTGCTGGAGCATGTGACCACCAGCCAGGGGGTAGATTTCGTCAAAGCATCGTCTGACAGGATCGCCGCCACCATTACCGCTCACCACCTGCTGCTGAATCGGAACGCACTCTTTGCTGGCGGGCTGCGCCCTCACCACTATTGTCTGCCGGTGCTCAAGCGTGAGCAGCACCGCCGCGCCCTGGTCGAGGCGGCGACCAGCGGCAACCCGAAATTTTTTCTCGGCACGGACAGTGCGCCGCATGCGAAAAGCGCCAAGGAGAGCGGCTGCGGCTGCGCCGGGATGTACACGGCGCTTGCAGCCATCGAGTTGTATGCGGAGGTTTTTGATAAGGCCGGCGCACTCGATCGTCTGCAGGCTTTTGCAAGCTTTTACGGCGCGGATTTCTACGGCCTGCCGCGCAATAGTGACACCATCACGCTGCAACGTCAGGAATGGCGTATCCCTGAAGTTCTGTCACTAGATCATGCAGAGCTGGTTCCCTTTCGCGCCGCAGAGATGATGCAGTGGAAACTTGGGAAAAAGCGCAATTAATAAAACGTAACTATTCAGCTTGTTGATATATTTTCCAGGCAAGTCACTGTTTTCGGGTGTATCTGCTGGAAACGTAGGAGGCAGGGACGCCGACTCGAGCCTACAGGGATGTATTCACGGCATTTTCCGGAAGATATGCCTGGAAACAGTGATGAATTAGCAGATACTGAATAGTTACAATAAAACAAGGTCTCAGTTTCACGATGTATGAAGATATTATAGTCTCTCGCAAAGACGCAAAGCTCGCCAAGAAAACCCCTTTGCGTCTCTGCGTCTTTGCGAGAGTCATTATTATTGATGATTTTCCTAAGCGAGCAAATCGTGGCTGACAGTCGTTCGATCTCAAGTCAGTTCCGGCTCTCCTTTCTGCCGCCTTTGATGGTCTACCTGGCGGCTGGCATCTCCGGTCTCACCGGCATTGTCGGCACCTTTTTCGTCAAGGATTATCTCGGGCTTTCGGCCGAGTTTCTTGCCATGCTCGGCTTCTGGGCGGGATTGGTGTGGGCGGTAAAAATGCCGTTGGGGCATCTGGTTGATCTGCTGTGGCGTTACAAGGCGCTGTTTGTATTTGCCGGCGCAGCAGTGATTGCAACTAGTCTGCTGATCATGCTGGGGCTGATCAGCCGCAACCAGGCAATGCTCGATCTGATGGGCATCAATGCCTGGTTTGTTTTGGGCGTGATGCTGACGCCAATTGGCTATGTGCTCCAGGACGTGGTGGCCGATGCGATGACGGTGGAGGCGGTGCCCCGGGTCGATGATCATGGGGCGCCATTCGACGAGCAGCAGATTCGCCTCATGCACACTACCATGCAGACACTGGGACGGGTTGCCATCATCGGCGGCGGCATTGCCGTGGCGCTGGTCAACCTGATCAGGTTTTCGGGTGTCGAGGCGATGCAGGAGGCTGACAAGGTCGCCGCCTATATTGATATCTACCAGCTTGCGCTGTTGATTCCAGTTGTTTCGGTGATGGGAGTGGTATTGGCCTTCTTCCTGCACAGAGCGCAGGTCAGGCGGATGCTGGCCGGCGGCATGGCAGTGGATCGGGTTGCAGCCCTGATGAAGACACAGCAGCAGCGGCCGCCAATCAACTGGTGGATACTCGGCGGCAGTGCGTTGTTCGTGCTGTTCTCTATGTTCATGGGGCTGGGTGAGTATGCATATGGACAGGAGGCGGTGTTTCTGGGATCCCTGGCGATCATTCTGTTTCTGATGTCGCGTCTGGTGAGTGAGCTGGATGAGCACTCCCGCCATGTGCTGGTGGGAACGGCAATCATTATTTTTGTGTTCCGCGCCTTGCCAGGGCCGGGCGCGGGGGCCACCTGGTTTGTAATCGATGAGCTGGGCTTCGATCAACAGTTCATTTCGCTGTTGACAGTGATTGCAAGCAGTCTGACGCTGTTTGGCATGTTTTTATTTCGACGCTTCATGGCTGAACACTCGATTGCTACCGTGATCATCTTTCTGACCATCGCAGGGACTGTGATGAGTCTGCCGAACATCGGGCTTTATTACGGAATTCACGAGTGGACCGCGCCGCTCACAGGTGGCGTGGTCGATGCGCGTTTCATTGCTATCATCGATACCGCAGTGGAGTCGCCGCTGGGACAGATTGCGATGATTCCAATGCTGGCGTGGATAGCACGTTCGGCGCCGCAGAACCTGAAGGCCACCTTCTTCGCCGTGATGGCATCCTTCACCAACCTGGCGCTCTCAGCCTCTCAACTCGGCACCCGTTACCTCAATCAAATCTTTACCGTGAGTCGTGAGGTGCGGGATCCTGTCACTGAAAAGATCACTGTCAGCGCCGACTACAGCGAACTGGGGTGGCTGCTGATCACCGTCACCCTGATCGGACTGCTATTGCCGCTGCTGGCCGTGTGGCTGGTGCGCGCCAGCCGTCTACGCAGTGAGTAGGGGCGGCTTTTTTTACCACAGATGAACACAGATAAACACAGATTAAAAGATATAAACAAGGCAAATTCGTTCTAAGGCAAACATGCTAACTGGCTGACAGCATGGCAATCGATGCATCATTGTTTTCCACGAAGTACACGAAGATGGGCCTGGGTTCCTTCGAGTTCTTCGTCTCCTTCGTGGTGAATTTCTGATGCCGGCCAAAATATGAGATTAGTGATTGATCCGTTACTAAAATGTCGTGAAAATTAGCCTTTAATATTTATCTGTGTGCATCTGTGTTCATCTGTGGTTAAAAAATTCCACAGATTTATTGTATTGTCGCGGCTTTGCCACGTGATTCATTGACCCGCAGTAGCAGCAGCAATCCAATGACAAAAAAAGCCAGGGTC
>JAUVEG010000165.1 GCA_030594925.1 Gammaproteobacteria bacterium | reverse complement strand
TCGTCTGGCTGAAGCGCCTGCCAACGCACGAAAAGCTCAATGCAGTGGCGCTGGCTCTAATCATCGGCGGCGCAGTAGGCAACCTGATCGACCGCATCGCCTACGGACATGTGATCGATTTTCTGCTGGTCTACTATCAGCACTGGTCCTGGCCCGCCTTCAACGTGGCGGACAGCGCCATCAGCGTCGGCGTCGTGCTGATGCTGCTGGGGCTGTTTCACTCCTCACCATCACAGCCGGAGTAGCAGATGGCGCAACTCTTCCAGATTCACCCGCAGAATCCACAGCCGAGGTTGATCAGCCAGGCTGTCGATATCATCCACTCCGGCGGCGTCATCATCTATCCAACGGATTCAGGCTATGCGCTGGGATGCCATACCGGTGACAAGAAGGCAATGGATCGCATCCGCTCTATTCGCCAGCTGGACAACAAGCATAACTTCACGCTGCTGTGCCGCGATCTCTCTGAGATCGCACTCTATGCGAAGGTCAGCAACAGCCACTACCGGCTCATCAAGAGCCTCACGCCCGGTCCCTATACATTTATCCATAAGGCGACCAAACAGGTGCCGCGCAGGCTGCAGCATCCCAGGCGTAAGACCATCGGCATTCGCGTTCCGGATAACCCGATTGCGCTGGCGCTGCTGGAGAGGCTCAACGAACCCCTGATGAGCAGCACCCTGATGCTTCCGGGCGATGAGATGCCGTTGACGGATCCCTACGAGATGCGCCAGATCCTCGGCCACCAGGTCGATCTGATTATCGATGGCGGCTACTGTGGTATAGAACCGACCACCGTGGTGCTGATGGAAGATGAGATACCCGAGGTGGTGCGCGTGGGTCTCGGTAATGTCGATGTGTTCGAGTAATGAAGAGGGGTTTACCTCTTGTCGGGCTGCTGGTTTTACTGCTGTCGGTGATGCCGCTCATACAGGCGGAGAACATATCTACGCCGACAAGGATCCTGTATGGCGAGGAGACGCAGGGAATCAGGCCGCTGGGAGTCGTCAAGCTCGACTCAAAGGGCGCACATGGTGATCACATTACCGGTATTTCGGCGCTGGCGTGGGATCAGGATGAGGGGCTGCTCTATGGTGTAACGGATAATGCTCACCTGCATCATCTGCGTCCCATATTTGATAATGAGAAGCTGGTTGCAGTCGACCTGGTCGCCACTTACCAACTGCACAACAAGCATGGCAAGCCTCTCAAGAAAAAGCACCGGGATTCTGAAGGCGCCTTTGTCATCAATGCCGAAAACGGCATTCAGGGAGACTCCGAGCTGGTTGTCTCCTTTGAAAAAATTCCACAGATCATCCGCTTTACACAGCAGGGAAAGTTGATCGAGCCTTACACTCTGCCACCGATATTGATGCACATAAAAAACTACCGCACCACCAACCAGATGCTGGAGGCCGTCACCCTGCATCCTGAAAAAGGGGTGCTCACCATTGCACAGCGTCCGATGAAAGGCAGGAAAAACCAGCGGCTCTATGCGTTGAACGGAGGGAGCTGGGAGTACCACATGGAGAAGCATAAAGGTAATGGCGTGACCGCCATGGAGGTGTTGCCGGATGGCCGAATCCTGTTTATGGAGCGCGCATGGCACTCACTGCTGAGCCCGCTGATCGTGACCCTCAAAGAGGGGCGGTTTACACAGGAGGGGAAGCTGGAACTCAGGGTTATCGCCACACTGAACTCAAGCAAAGGTTGGGCGCTGGATAATTTTGAAGGCCTGACACGGCATAAGGGGGAGCGGTTTTTCATGGTCAGTGACGACAA
Source organism: Gammaproteobacteria bacterium (assembly GCA_030594925.1). Classification (GTDB taxonomy): domain Bacteria; phylum Pseudomonadota; class Gammaproteobacteria; order Chromatiales; family Chromatiaceae; genus Sva-25. Next base: position 2,624 of record JAUVEG010000165.1, on the reverse strand, counting down.
CAACTCTCTGCTGCAGCGGACACTGTTGTTCTATTTTGAGTTGTAATCAGCCTTTTTTAACCACAGATGCACACAAATAAACACAGATCAAAAAGCGATATCTATTTGTGGCTAAACATTCATACCAGACGCGTTGGGTGGCATAAGCTGTAGCGCATCCCACCATGTCATTGCCTGGTGCAATGTGCAAAGCTTATTGCACCTTATGGCTGGCTGTTCTGTTCCGTGGTTATGTTCATTCATTTCGAAGTCAAAGAGATGTTCAGGAGTCATCTTTCCTGGATTTGGACACGGCTTTTTTTCGTTTTTTCATCATCTCCTTCATTTTTTGTTCGAAGGCGGCAGCTTCGTCAGCCGTTGCAAAACCATCACCATCAGCATCAATCGTCTTGAATGACTGAGCTCCCGGGGCGAGAAATTCATCCAGACTCACCTTGCCATCTTTGTCCGAGTCAAAGTGATGCATAAAAGCGGCGCCGGAATTCGCGTCAGTCGCGGCAAACAGAGGTGATCCTATCAACAGGGGGAGGGCGGCAAACAGTGCTTTCATTGTAAAATTCCTCGTTGGTGAGACAGGAGTATAGCTTATCGCGTTTGCAGCTGGCAGGAGAGGAGTGAGATATACCCACTCATCTTCCGGGAGAGGGTGAGGGTAGAAGTGAGGGGAAATTAAATGACATCTTTACGCATGAGGGATAGACTCCATACTACATTTTTTCTCAGGCAGGTGTTGTTGATGTTGCGACGGGTTTTTCTATCTACACTGTGCTTGCTTCTGGTGGCTGGCTGTTCATCAACACCGCCGAAAAACCGCAATGATATCTGCAGTATCTTCGAGCAGAAGCGTGGCTGGCATGATGATGCCAGGGATGCGAGTGAGCGCTGGGGTACGCCTGTTCCGGTGATGATGGCAATTCTCAAACACGAATCCTCGTTTCGTGAAAAAGCCAAACCACCGAGGAAAAAATATCTCGGGTTTATTCCCGGAGCCAGAGCATCATCTGCCTATGGCTATTCGCAGGCGCTGGATGGCACCTGGGATGCCTACAAGCGCGATACCGGACATCGCTGGGCCGATCGTGATGATTTTGACGACGCCATCGATTTTGTCGGATGGTATACCAGTGTTTCATCTCGAAAATTGGGAATCTCTAAATCGAGTGCATATCATCAATATCTTGCCTATCATGAAGGGCAGGGCGGTTATGCCAAAGGAACCTATAAACGCAAACGCTGGTTGATGAATTATGCAAGACAGGTTGAGAAGACATCAAATCGATACGCGGCACAACTGAAGCAGTGCGGATAGACTATTGAGGACTGAGGACTGAGGACTGAGGAGTGAGGACTGAGGACTGAGGACTGAGATTGCCGCGCTGCGCACGCAATGACAGATATTGCACTGGCTCCCATGGACCTCCGTGGTAACCCATAACCACTGTCATCCCGGCGCAGGCCGGGATCCATATCAGCTGATGAGTGCCATCTTATGGATACCGGCATTCGCCGGTATGACGAATAGAGCGGAGAATATAATGGATATTAACGGGCCGATGCGCATCGGTGTTTTGCAGACAGACGGTGTTGCGGGGTGGGAATTGCACTTCGATTTCCGGAAAGAGTTTCAGGCGCTCGATCTGCCGCAGCAGGCAGAGGAGTTCCAGCGCTATCTGACAACGCTGGCATCAGAGATTGCCTCAATGCCAGAGGATGACCCCGATCGGCAGGGGATGCTGCTGGTGCAGCAGCTGTCGGAACAGCTGCTTGAGTATATTGCATCGGGTGATCTGGCGCTGAATGAGACCATCAAGGTCCAGGTCGAGCAGAGCGTGGCGGTCACGTCACTCAACGATCTGCTCAAATCCCTTCCATGAACGACGCCCCAAGGGTTGGATTTGTCAGCCTTGGCTGCCCGAAAAACCTGGTGGATTCCGAACGTATCCTGACCCGGCTGCGGGCTGAGGGTTACCTCTTCAGCGATGATTATGCAGATGCTGGTCTGGTGATTGTCAACACCTGCGGTTTTATCGATGAAGCTGTCGAGGAGTCTCTCGATACTATTGGCGAGGCGCTCAGCGAGAATGGCAAGGTTATTGTGACCGGCTGCCTCGGTGTCAGGGATAAGGAGATTCTCGATGCCCATCCCAATGTGCTGGCCATTACCGGGCCGCACGCTTGTGAAGAGGTCATCAGGGATGTACACCGCTACCTGCCGGCACCCCATGATCCTTTTGTATCCCTGGTGCCGCTGCAGGGCGTCAAACTGACACCGAAGCACTATGCCTATGTGAAGATCTCAGAGGGATGCAATCACCGCTGCAGCTTCTGTATCATTCCGCAGATGCGAGGTGACCTCGTCAGCCGCCCCCTCTCGGAAGTGATGCAGGAGGCGGAAAACCTGGTTGCCTCCGGTGTCAGGGAGTTGCTGGTGGTGTCGCAGGATACCAGCGCCTACGGCATCGATATCAAATATCGTCCGGATGTCTGGAAAGGGCGGCCGGTAGCGAGCCGTATCCGTGAACTGGCCAATGAGCTGGGAAAGCTGCAGGCCTGGATTCGGCTGCACTATGTCTATCCCTATCCGCATCTCGATGATCTGATTCCGCTGATGGCCGAAGGCCACA
>JAUVEG010000297.1 GCA_030594925.1 Gammaproteobacteria bacterium | reverse complement strand
CCAGGGAAAATGCAACAAGGAGATTTCTATCCTGTTGTTGCTGAACCAGAAAACAGTCAGCACCTACAGGACGCGCGTCTATGACAGGCTGGGCATTGTTAACGATGTACAGTTGATTCACTGGGCATTGCATCACAATCTTGTTAAGCGTCAATATCCCTGATACTGAGCGGTCACATGCGTGGCCTGTGCTACCCTGCTCCTCCATTTTAATAGCCCGGGATACCCTGCAATGTCTGATCCAACTGGTTTTTCTCTGAATTGCACCTTGTGTCCCCGTCTTGCTGACTTTTTACAGGAGGTCAAATTTAAGCATCCCGACTATCATTGTCGGCCGGTTCCATCCTTTGGTGATGAGAACGCTCACCTGCTAATCGTCGGACTGGCGCCCGGTATGCATGGAGCAAATGCGACCGGGCGGCCATTTACCGGTGATCATGCCGGTATTCTGCTCTATCAGACCCTGCATCACTTCGGTTTTGCCAGCAGTGATCAGAGTGTTGCGGCCGACGACGGTCTGTTGCTCAAGGATTGCCGTATCACCAATGCAGTTCGCTGTCTGCCGCCTCAAAACAAGCCGGTTGGCGCCGAGGTCAATAACTGCAACCGTTATTTGCAACAGGAGCTGGCGCAGATGCCTCCTGACTCTGTGGTGATGGCGCTGGGCGTCGTCGCCCATCGTGCTGTCATCAAGGCGATGGGGCTCCGGCAGAATCAGTTTCAATTCGGCCACGCAGTGGAGCATCGACTCGCTTCGCAATTGCTGCTGATCGACTCCTATCACTGCAGTCGTTACAACACCAACACCAAACGCCTCACAACAGAGATGTTTCAAGCCGTGTTTGCACAGATTCGCGGTCATATGGATTAAAATGACGGTAACTATTCAGCATCTTGTCAAATGAACTCATAAGTCGCTGCTGTTGGGTGCATACATTCGGTTCCGATCCTGCAGAACCCACTGTTAATAGATGACATCTGAAGAGACATCTCCTTCCACAAAACATGCCGCCGGAGCAGAGGGTTTTGATGCCAAAACCTTTCTGAAGACTCTGACGGCGCGCCCCGGTGTCTATCGTATGATCGATGCCGAAGACGAGGTGCTCTATGTCGGCAAGGCGAAGAATCTAAAAAAACGGGTATCCAGCTACTTCACCCGTGCGTTGAACCGCCGCATCCAGATCATGGTATCGCGCATCTCCACGATGGAGATTGTGATTACCAATACAGAAGCCGAAGCGCTGATCCTGGAAAACAACCTGATCAAGCGGTTCAAGCCCCGCTATAACGTCTTGCTCAGGGATGACAAGAGCTATCCCTACCTGTTTCTTTCGGATGGCGAGTTCCCGCGGCTTGCTTTCCATCGTGGCGCACGCAAGCAGAAGGGACGCTATTTCGGTCCCTACCCTGGAGCTGGCGCAGTACGGGAAACCCTGCATCAACTGCAGAAGGTGTTCCCTGTGCGTCAGTGCGAGGAGAGTTTCTATCGCAATCGTACACGCCCCTGCCTGCAGTATCAGATCAAACGCTGCAGCGCTCCTTGTGTCAGGCTGGTTACTGCCGGGCAATATGCACTGGATGTCAGCAATACAGAACGGTTTCTTGAAGGCAGGGCAACACAGGTGATCAATGATCTGACCCGGCGCATGGAGATGGCGGCAGAGCAGCTCGAGTATGAGCAGGCGGCGGAGATACGCGACCAGATTGTGAGCCTGCGCAAGGTACAGGAGCGTCAATATGTCAGTGGCGAGAGGGGTGATCTTGACATTATCGCCATCAGCATCGAGGCGAGCCGCGCCTCCATCCAGCTCTTTACGATACGCAGCGGTAGAAACCTGGGGAATAAATCCTGGTTTCCGCGCATCACGGAAGATACCACTGCTGAACAGCTAACAGGTGCGTTTTTGACACAGCACTACCTGGAGAAAGCTGTGCCGGAGGAGATCCTGGTCTCTGATATGCCGCCGCAGCGTGAGTTGCTGCAGCAGGTGTTCAGTGAGCAACGTCAAAAAAAGGTCAGAATCAGCACTGCTGTTCGCGGAGAACGTCTGCGCTGGCTGCAGATGGCGCAGCACAACGCAGATGCTGCATTAAAGGCGAGACTGCAAGACCACTCCGGAATGTTGGAGCGCTATCAGCTACTGCAGGAGAGTCTCGGGCTCGATGAAATGCCGCAACGTATGGAGTGCTATGATATATCCCATACGCAGGGAGAGCGCACGGTCGCCTCCTGCGTGGTTTTCAATCTGCAGGGGCCGCTGAAGCAGGAGTACCGGCGTTTCAATATCCGCAAGGCAGCAGCAGGGGATGACTATGCTGCGATGCAGGAGGTGATTCAACGGCGTTTTGAGCGCATCCGCAATGGTGAGGTCAAAACGCCGGACCTGGTGGTCATCGACGGTGGCAAGGGGCAGCTGCGGCGTGTCGCAGAGACTCTCAGTGAGATGGGTGTGGGCGGCGTCCGGCTGCTGGGAATTGCCAAAGGGCCTGACAGAAAACCCGGTATGGAGCAGCTCTTCTTGTATGGAGAGGATCAGGCGCTTATACTGCCATCGGATTCAGCAGCATTACATCTGTTGCAGCAGATACGTGATGAATCGCACCGTTTTGCCATTACAGGGCATCGTCAACAGCGCGGCAAAGCGAGACGCACTTCGCTGCTGGAAGAGATCCCCGGTGTCGGCGCTAAACGCAGACGGCAGTTGCTGCTCCATTTTGGCGGTTTGCAGGAGTTAAGTGCTGCAGGGGCCGAAGATATTGCAACAGTCGCCGGTATCAGCCATGCGCTGGCGCATCGAATCTATGCATATCTACATGGTGATTGAG
>JAUVEG010000300.1 GCA_030594925.1 Gammaproteobacteria bacterium | reverse complement strand
AACTATTCAGCTCATTCTGGGTCGTCACTGCTATCGGGCATATCTTCCAGAAAACGTCGTGAATACATCCATGTAGACTCGTGTCGGCATCCATGCCTCCAACGTTTCTTGCAGATACACCCAATAGCCGTGACTGTTTTGTGCGTTATTGAAAATAGTGAATAGTTACGATGATTATTGCATTTTCAGTCTGTTCCGTGGTTTTTGGATTCATGAATGCGTTGCTCTCCTGCACCTGTCACGCAGCACCAATCCCCTGTATCATTGCGCTCTGATTCACTCCATGAACCTGAAACAGGGCAATTCAATGACAGCAAAGATTCTTGATGGCAAAGCCATTGCCGCCGACATCAAAGCGTCACTCAGGGTAAAGGTCGACAAACTGCTGGCTGAAGATAAACGCCGCCCCGGTCTGGCGGTGATCCTTGTCGGAGAGGATGCAGCTTCGCAGGTCTACGTGCGCAACAAAAGAAACTCCTGCGAAGAGGCGGGTTTTCACTCCGAGCTCATTCAGATGTCCACCTCGACCGATCAGCAGGAGTTGCTCTCCCGCATCGACACCCTCAATACAGATGACAATATCGACGGCATCCTGGTGCAGCTGCCGCTGCCCGCGCATATCGATGAAAACGCCGTCATCGAACACATCGCCATCGACAAGGACGTGGATGGATTCCACCCCTACAATGTCGGCCGCCTGACGCTGCGCACACCACTGCTGCGCCCCTGCACCCCCAAAGGCGTGATGACAATGCTGCAGAGAACAGGTATTGAACTGGAGGGAAAAGATGCAGTCATCATTGGCCAGTCCAATATTGTCGGACGCCCGATGGCGCTGGAACTGCTGGCCGCCCGCTGCACCATCACCGTCTGTCACAGCCGCACCAAAGATCTTGAGGGCAAGGTCAAGGGAGCGGACATCCTGGTGGCAGCCGTAGGGATCCCCAATTTTGTTCCAGGAGAGTGGGTCAAAAAAGGCGCGCTGGTGATCGATGTCGGCATCAACCGTCTCGAAGATGGCTCGCTCTGCGGTGACGTCGATTTCAAGTCCGCTTCCAACAATGCCGCATGGATCACTCCTGTTCCCGGTGGCGTCGGCCCCATGACGGTCGCCACGCTGCTGGAGAACACCTATCAGGCATACAGCAGTAGAACCGCTTGATTCAGCCGGCTGTCATCGATAGAGATCATCCCGGGTGAGCGGCAGTTCTGAAGGACCTTTCGAGGCGTGCCTGGATGCCACCACCTGGAAGATATGCATCGAACCGACACTGAAACCGGTGGCAACGCCGGCAAGGTAGATAATCCACATGCGGTACTTCTCCAGGCCGACCAGCCTGATTGCCTCGTCGCGATTGGCCAGCAGAGCGTCATGCCAGGCCTTGCAGGTCAAGCCGTAGTGTTCGCGCAGCCCTTCCACGTCATGCACCTCGAAACCGCTAATTTGCAGCAAATCAACCGTGTTGCCCACGTTGTCGAGTTCCGAGCCGGGAAAAATGTATTTCAGCAGCAGCTTGCGCTCCGGCCTGATCTTGCGAACCGCACGCTTCGTCTTCTTGGCGGTGCGGGAGATGCCGTGATTCATGAGAATACCGCGGTCACGCAGCAATGAACGGATCTTGCCGAAATATTTCGGCATGTTGCTGATGCCGACATGCTCGAACATGCCGACGCTGGAGATCTTGTCATAGGTGCCGCTCAGGGTTTCATAATCACGCAGCTCGACCTTGACGCTATCCTCCAGACCGAGTTTCCTGATCTTCTCCTGCGCGAAATCATGCTGCGTCTGTGAAAGGGTGACACCGTGAGCTTTGACCCCGTAATGGCGGGCGGCATGACACACCAGCCCTCCCCAGCCGCAGCCGATATCGAGGAACTTCTCTCCCGGCTTGAGGCGCAGCTTGCGGCAGATCATATCCAGTTTGTCCTGCTGAGCTTCGGCCAACGGAGTTTCGCACGTTTTGAAATAACCACAGGAGTAGAGCATCTCGGGATCGAGAAACAGTGTATAAAATTCGTTGCTGATATCGTAATGGAACTGGATAAATTCTTTGTTGCTGCGCTTTGATTCAACACGACCGACCGCATCATCTGCATATTCATGTGCAACATCCGCCTTCTCTCCCGGCGCCAGCAGAAAAGGCCACAGCAACCCCAGCAGCTTTCCCTTGCTGAGTTCGCCAAGCCGCCTGTTTTTACCCTTCACACTTGCAACGGCCATGAATTCAAAGAGATTGGCGCCCTGCACATCGATATGACCTGCGGCATAGAGACGCAGCAGGGTTTCAAGGTTCGGACGGCGCATCACCGAGGCAATAACGCCCGGCCCGCTGATACTCAACTGAATGTGCGGATTTGCATTCGGACCGAGCGGCACGATCGAGTTGTCCCACAGCCGCAGCGAAAACCCGCCATCGAACAGTTCTCCGAAGTATCCAAAGGCATCGCGCGCGCGCTCAAGCAGTTTTTCATCAGAAAACATGCCCATCATCTACTCCATCCATCCAGCGCCTGTGGCAAACCGGCGGTTGTCAGGCTGGTGAAAAAGTGTTTGAGCTGAGTCATAGTGGCTTCCTTTTATAGCGATGTACGAAAAATAGACGCTATTGTAAACCCTGTCGCTCCTAAATTGACCTCTTTCAGTGTGAAAAAGGTACAATCCCTCTCCTGTTTACTCTCTTTACACTCTCAGCATCCTGCGGCCTGCCCGCACCATCAAAACAGAACTGAAATTTAATATGGCCCAATATATCTACACCATGAACCGCGTCGGCAAGGTCGTTCCTCCCAAGCGGCAGAT
>JAUVEG010000001.1 GCA_030594925.1 Gammaproteobacteria bacterium | reverse complement strand
GATGGCGCAAGCCCAGATATTCAGTTTTCCTTTTAATAAAGGAGATGGCCGCTTTCTACAAAGTTCAGCAACAGCATATTGAATATATTCTGCATACTCATCATTCAACATCTGTTGTGAAATATCATCGGTGATTTTTGTGATGAATAAATAAATATCCTGCATCTCTTTTGGAACTTTGTTCGACTTACTTTTCAATTTGTTCTCCAGATTGCTTATGAAAATAAACCCCATAGCCAGCAAGACCAAGTCTCAAATTGACGAACCATGGCACAGATGATGTTCTCTCGCCAGGACGCTATGCAGCGTAATGGGATTCCCGCTTGGCGAAGTGTCTTATCGGGCTTTTTCACCTTGCTTATTATACTTGGGTTTTGCCCGCTTAATGACATTCCAAGTCTTTCGACTCAGCGACAATGAAGCCGATTCGCCTCTCTATTCTACCGTAACGTGGTAAGGCCTCGATTGTAGTGCTTTGCATTTCTCTCATCATTTCATCGAAAAGAAGAGGGAACACTATGTCAACGGCTAACCGTTGCTGAAGTGGTCGTGCAGGGAATCTGCCGTTTCCGGTGTTTGGTGTCATCAGGGGAAGATGTGATCCCACGCCAGAGAAGGTTTACCAGGGTTTATACAGACTGGCGAGCTGTTTTAAAATCGTTGTTACGCTTGGACTATAGCAAGCAGAAACAGGGGGAGAAAATGTTTTGTTGACTGTATCAATATGTACGCTATCATCTACAATTACATACACTCCTGTTAAGTTTAGAAAATAGAGAGATCCAATGAGTAGCGTTTGCTGGTCGATTGTTGTGCCTGAAGAAACCGATTTGGCTTTGCGCACTTTTCTAGCTCAGAGAGCAACCAGTGATGGTGATATTTCTCACTTTGTTGAGGAAGCAGTGCAGGCGCGTTTGTTCGAACTCACTGTCAATACTGTCAAAAAACGCAACGAATCATATGATCAGAAAGAGATCATGGGAGCAATTGCAGATGCGCTCCAACCCGGTAAGTAACGCCGATGCGCGTTGTGCTTGACACCGGCATACTGATTGCAGCGCTCATTACCACGGCAACACCGCCAGCACTGATCTACCAGGCTTGGCGCAAGAAGTGTTTTGAATTGATTACATCGGAGTGGCAATTCGATGAATTTCGTCGCGTATCTCACTACCCGAAGCTACACCAATACTTCACACCTGCTGAAGCTGGCAACATGATAAACGGCCTACGCCACCAGGCGACAATCCTTGAAGCACTACCAACTGTAGATGTGTCGCCGGATCCTGATGACAATCCAATACTGTCCATGGCGCAGGTAAGTCAGGCGCACTATCTCGTTACCGGTGACAAGCGGGATTTATTGGCATTGCGTACATTCAGTGGTGTACCCATTATCACAGCACGACGGTTTGTCGAAATATTAGACATCTAACATACAGGGGTCATCTACAAATTACTTGAGCAGGTTCTAACATATGGAACCCACTAAGCACGAAAATATCCTTCAGGAAATCGACGAAGTAGAGCAGGAGCTTACTCACCTCAGCAAACAACAGAAACAAGCTGAGACGAAGCTTCAGTCTCTAAGAGAACGCCTCGCTGAACACAATAGCGAGAATGGCAACCAGACCATCACAACTCCCACCACGCCTGTTCCCACACCAAACAAATTGACTCGCGAGGAGAGGATCTCCCTTTTTATGCGTCTTTTTCGCGGGCGGGACGATGTCTACCCCCTGTTGTGGGAGGGAAAAACCTCTGACTCTATAGGCTACTCACCCGTCTGTGCAAATGAATGGAAGCCAGAGTTATGCAATAAGGGGCCGGTAAAATGCGGCGAGTGTCCCAACCGGCAGTTCCTGCCAGTCACAGCCGATGTGATTGAAAAGCACCTGCTGGGTGAGCATACCATCGGCGTCTACCCCATGCTGAAAGATGAGACATGCTGGTTTCTCGCTGCCGATTTTGACAAGAAGGATTGGCAAGCCGACGTTCGGGCCTTTACAGAGACATGCAGGCGCGTCGATATCCCCTATGCCCTGGAGCGTTCCCGTTCAGGCAACGGCGCACACGTCTGGTTCTTCTTCGATACCCCGGTTTCAGCCGCAACAGCAAGGAGAATGGGCAGCTATCTGTTGACGGAGACTATGGCGAGACGACACCAGCTGAGGATGTCATCTTATGACAGGCTGTTCCCGAACCAGGACACCATGCCCAAGGGCGGTTTCGGCAATCTCATCGCGCTGCCGCTTCAACTCAAGCTGCGACAGAAAGGCAACACCCTGTTCCTGAATGACGAGTTGGAGCCATACAAAGATCAGTGGAATTTTCTCAGCACCCTCCCCCATATCCCGACAGCTGATGTAGAACGCATCGCAGGGGAAGCATTAGCAAGTGGGCAAATAACCGGACTTCAAATCGCCGAGACCGGGGGTGATGCATACGATGCCAGCCCGTGGCTGAGACCGCCATCACGAGAACCAACAAATGCACCAATTACCGAACCGGTTCCGCAACAGGTTCACGGGGTTTTATCCCAGCGTCTATTCATCGAAAAAAAAGGCCTGCCGTCATCTTTGATCAGCCAGATCAAATGGCTGGCTGCATTTCAGAATCCTGAATTTTATAGGAAGCAAAGCCTCCGGCTTTCAACGCACCAGGAAGCTCGCATCATCTCCTGCGCTAAGGATGAAGAGAAATACATTAGCATGCCGCGAGGGTGCGTTGGCGATGTAGAGGATCTGCTCAGCGAACATCACAGCACACTTGAAATCGAGGATTTGAGAAATCCGGGGGACGCCATCGAAGTCAACTTCTCCGGTAAACTGAGCAACGCACAGAAGCAAGCCACAAAAACCCTACTCGAACACGACAATGGCATTATCGTGGCTCCGCCGGGTTTTGGAAAAACCGTGCTTGGCACTTACCTGATTGCTGAACGCAAGTGCAGCACCCTGGTCATCGTGCACACAAAGCCGCTGCTGAAACAGTGGCAGGCTCAGATCGGCATCTTTCTCGACCGTGATGCGAAATCGATTGGTCACGTCGGAGGAGGAGCAAAACGCAAACTGACAGGAGAAGTCGACGTCGCCATGATCCAGAGCCTGTACCGCAAGAAGAGCGTAGACAATATCGTCGCAGACTATGGACAGGTGATCATCGATGACAATTTCGCCGGGAGCGAAATTGGGCGCGCTTCAGAGCGCCCGAAGGGTGCGCACCATGGATGGTGCGCATCAACGTCATCACCTGCCATCCGCCTCATTTGAGCGTGTCATCTCAGAAGTCAAAGCAAAGTATGTCATTGGCCTGACCGCCACACCACAGCGTCGCGACGGGCGCCACCCCATTACCAGCATGCAGCTTGGTCCCATACGGTTCCGAGTCGATCCGCGCAGTCAGCTGGCGAAACAGGAATTCGAGTATCGACTTGTCGTGCGCGAGACCACCTTTACTACTGATCTGACTGAGTCCAACACGACGATACAAAAATTGTATGCCCAACTCATTGTCAATGAAGCACGAAACGAGATGATTATCGATGATGTACTGCACGCCATGGAGGAGGGTCGATCACCGATTGTATTGACCGAACGCAAGGAGCACCTTGAACGACTTCATCATCGCTTGAAAGGCTTTGTTCGCCACATCATCATACTGCACGGTGGTCGATCGGCAAAAGAGCAGCGCAAAGTCGAAGAGCAACTCGCATCTATCCCTGCAGATGAAGAACGGTTACTTCTGGCAATCGGAAAATATATCGGCGAAGGGTTCGACGATGCCCGGCTGGACACCCTGTTCCTGGCACTGCCGGTCTCATGGAGAGGAATCCTCGTGCAATATAGCGGACGACTTCACCGACGCCACCCCGGCAAGCACGAAGTGCGTATTGTCGACTACTTCGACAGCAGTGTTCCCATGCTGAGTAAAATGTTCAAGAAACGCCGTGCCGGCTATCGCTCTCTGGGATATCAGGAGAGGGATGTCGATGATCTATTCTCATAGTTCATCATCATCCCTGATGATAACGAAAAAGAGGCTTGGCATCATACAGCAGGCATCCTACTCTGACCTGATCAGATTCAGGATCTCTACCGAAATACGGTAGCCAACAATCGCCATCTCGCGAATACACTGTTCTGCGCTATCGATCAGATACCGCTGTTCTGCTAAATCGAGCAACCGAACCGTGCCGACGATATTGAGGCCCTGTTTCAAAGCATATCGGCGGGCCAGTCGATCATCGACGATCAATAGCGACTCTTCACGGGTCTCGAGGGCGAGACGTATCGAGTCGCTTTCGCCGACGCCCAGAGCGGGAGATAGAGGCGCAGCGCCTGCAACTTGATGGGAAATCACCAACCAACCTTCGTCAACGGCTGCCTCAATGCGTCGCGCATCGATGCCGGGTTTGCCCTGACACTCCTTGACCGATTCAGTCACATAGATGCCGGAAAAAAGTCCCCGCAAAACAGAAAGTGCATCGATACTGGCAAAGGCGATGAGCGGCCCCGCATCGGCAATTACGATGCGAGCCATCGACTCAGATCTTTGGCCTCATGACCCGTTGTCTCATCAGGACGGACAACATCAATCCCCAACTCAGCCAGAAACTGAAGAAATGCCTGCATCGAAAGAGTGCTCAGGCGGGTAGCGCCCCCGAGTGAGAGTGTTCCATCCTTGAACAGGCTCGCTGCCAATGACGGCTTTATCGACTGTTCAGCATCGATCACCGTTTTATCCAGGTGGACGATAATGGCATTGGGCTCATCACCTTTCAGAACCAATACGGGAGATTCCTCCGCCTGACGAAGTGCAAGAGAGGGATTCTTCTTGAGATTTCTTACATTTGTAGCAAACACAATCCACCTCCACGAGCTCATAACAGCAATAGTATAGCATGGACTACAGTGCGTGGACTACGAGACAGCACTCACGCGCAACCTGAATTAATCAATCAAAAAGGGTTTTGGCTTAAGCTACATGCTATGTCCCGCTCTATTACAGGAAAAACCCCATCTTGCGAAAATACGTCATTGACGTATAATATGCGGTATGGTCATCATCGAAACATCCATTTTCACAAAAATAATCACTGCCCTGCTAAATGATGACGAATACAGGTCTCTCCAAAGCGCGTTAGTGGAAATGCCTCATACTGGGAATCTCATCCAGGGAAGTGGTGGCATTCGAAAAGTTCGCTGGAAAAGCGGCGGTAGAGGAAAGAGAGGCGGCATTCGGGTAATTTATTACTGGGCAACACATTATGACCAAATTTTCATGCTCTACGCCTATGCAAAGAATGAAAGTGATAATTTAACCAAAGATCAATTATCAACGCTGAAAAAAGCCGTAACCTCGGAGTTCAAATAATGAGAAATGAACATTTCAATGAATTAATGGCCAGCATTGAAGAAGCAGGGAAAATTCGGCGCGAAGAGGTCAAAGCCTCACGTGTTACTGAATTTCCAGAACCGGATGTTAAAGCCATCCGTGAAAACACAGGTTTCTCTCAATCAAGGTTTGCAGCATTAATTGGGGTAAGTATACGCACGCTCCAAAACTGGGAGCAGGGTCATCGACACCCAACAGGGCCAGCCAGAATTCTTTTAAGATTAGTTCAAGCTGATCCAGCAACTGTATTTAAAAACTTGCATATGGGTAATGCATAGCCGCTACATAATCAATAGAACCTCGATGTTTGTAGCGAAAACAATCCACTGACACATAACAGCCAACAGGGTGCTGATTTTGGTCGTTATATTTCATCAGAACGAAGTGCGCGAATGATCATGTCCTCAACGTCCGCGTTGGCTTGGGAAAAATATAACTGCATTTCTGGATGTTGGTTTTTAAACACACGGAATACTTCATCAGCAAAAGCTTGACCTATCTGATCAATATCAGAAAAATCAAAAATTACAATTCTAAATTTATCCACTCTCGCCAGCAACCTTTTAGCCTGCGAACGTGAAACTAACATCTCATTACCGTAGCGCGCCAAAGAGACCGGTACAATAGTCTTATCAAAACCATACTCCGCGCCTGATGCGTACTTGTCAAAAACAGATTTAATTGTTCGAGCGGAGTTATTCGTTATCTGCATAAAAACAGTAGTGCCACTTTGTAGGTTTTCCTGCTCCATTATCCAATCCTCCGGTTTACAAAATTCATGAGAAAAGTAAACGCCTCCTGACAGAATTGCGTATTCGTCGAACATCCGTGATGAGAAAAAGATACCTTCTCCTGTGTGATTTTCGGGGTCTGTCGTCAACTTGCCTTTTGCAAGTTCCAATACAGCGTGCCGCTCATCATGCAACCCCAAAAGCCTCTGAATTCGGCAAAATATCCCTTCTCCATCATCTGAAATTATCACTTGGGAAAAAGCTGGATTTTTCTCTACTGCTATACGTACGTATTTACCTTGGGAATGGTCAATCGCATTGTTCAACATTTCCGTGAAACCATAGCTCCAAATATCCATCACATTGTCAGGCAATGATCCAAGATTAGGCTTAACAAAATCACGCCAAACAAAATCCTCTTCTAGTTCACCGAGCGGTAAATGTTTGGAGATGGCAATTTCCGGGTGTAACTTGTAGACTCGATTTCGAGTATTACCCTCTGCAGCTAAAGAATTTTGCTCTGTCAATCGCTTGATATGGGAATTCACTGCTTGGCGTGAAATTCCAAATTCTTTGGAGGTAAGAGCTACAATGGAGGAAGGATGCCCCGCCACGTTGTCTACAATGAATTGGCGGATTGCTTCGCCCCGACTTCTAACGCCTACCATAACCACCTTCTTGTCAATGTTATCGCCTTATATTGTCAATGATTGGTTCGGTATTGTCAAGGCTATGATAAAAAATATCAAATATAATCTGTTTCATTTTTTGAGAAGGCTTCGCCAGGGTGACACGCAGAAACATGGGGCAACTTTAGGGGCAACAGTGCAAATAATGATTTTTATTTCCTTTATTTTTCAATATGTTGATTCTACTTTTCGGTAGTCGCCGTCTCCACCAACGATAAAAGGCCAGCCTCAAAAGGGCTGGCCTTTTTCTTTGCCTGTCATATACTTACACTCCTACAGCATATCTGACACAATCTGAGACGTAGAGGGATCTGCAGGGCAAGAAAGGCAAATACCCCCGGATCTGTACCAACTTGACTCTGGGGATATTGGGAGCATGGAAAACCTAACTGTAACGAAACTCCCAGCCTTGAAGTCCGGGGGTAAGGTGAAAAGAGTCAGGGGTGGTGGCACTGAAGATACAGGGGTTTACAGCGAAACGATTGATGGGGAATTTGATCCAAAATCCTAAGCAGCAATGCGTCTGTATCAACAGACTCAATCAGACCAGGCTCTTGAACAGTTGGCGTCAAGTCAGCCTCCTCATCAAACCACTCCTCCACAAATATTACCGGTACAGCAACAGCCTGCTAGTGACCAAGGGGTGGATCAGGAGGAAAATGCGGATCAGCAACCATCCGCGCAGCAGCAACAAACACAGTCTGACAATCCCAACCAGCAGAGCGAAGTCCATCAGGCCTCTTCGGCA
Source organism: Gammaproteobacteria bacterium (assembly GCA_030594925.1). Lineage (GTDB taxonomy): Bacteria > Pseudomonadota > Gammaproteobacteria > Chromatiales > Chromatiaceae > Sva-25. The sequence goes on along the minus strand of JAUVEG010000001.1, from coordinate 14,960 downwards.
GAAGTTGTCCAACACGATAAGGTAACACCTGACACTTCTCAGCTCGCGGAGACTGAAGAGGTTGAACGATCACGACTGTCAGATTCACATAATCAAGCTACCTCCAATTCCTCCGAGCCAGTACCGGAGGGAGATGGCACTATGCGAGTCGACGGTGATGACAATACAACGGGTGTTGCTGATTCTAATGTGAGTGAAACACCCGGGAGTGACAACATGAAAATAAGGATCATCAATTTACGTAAATCCAACTCAGGAAATAACATTGACAATAAATAAAATAAAAATTTGCATATTATCTGTATTTACAGTATCACAACCGCTATTCGGAGCCGGTTTTGACTGCACAAAGGCAGGTACTGTAGTTGAAAAGACTATTTGTTCCGATCAGACACTTTCTGATTTGGATGATTTCCTCTCTTTCTCATACAAAAAGGCACTGGAGAATTCTTTACATAAAAATACCACTAGAGCAGCACAGCGTGATTGGCTTAGGTCCAGGCGCAACAAGTGCAATGATGATGAGCAATGTATAAAAGAGGAATATCTGTCTCGCATAATGGAACTTACAGATAGTGACAAGGGTACTTCTATTTCCGGAGATTATGAACGATATTATCAAGGCAAACCGGATTTTAATCCATCGGATATAAACATTTTAAAATTGAAAGACAAGAAGATATATATTCATGGGATTGCCATATGGTTTGTTGATAAACAGAAGAGCATTCTGCATCTCGGTGAGATAGAGGGTTCCTCTTTGCTGATCGGGGATAAAGCACACTATCAAGATGAATACGGAGGCAGCCTTATAATAACCTTTGGAAAAAGCACCCTTCTTATCAGTGAAAGTACTGATCCTGCCGGAGAGTGGGGTGTTAATGTTACATTCGACGGCCAATATCGGAAGATCAAACAGAAACCTGATTTTTGACAGGTGTAAATTTATTTAAAGGGGGTGGTCACTTAGCACCTCTTGCTACAGCATATAGTGGCAGATACCACGATTACGATTGCTTGTAACACAACATATAGTGAGGAGAGGCGCTAGTTGACTACCCCCCTTTATTTATTATCACAATAGCCACTTGCAAAACTCGTAAATAGTGAACTTTATCATCTCGAACGAATGTGAGAGATCTTATTTATCAATGAGTTAAGATTTCTCCTTTCAGTCGAAATGACAACTTATTGGGGCTTTGCAAGAGGCTCACAAGGTATCCAATCAATATGCATGCAATATCTCCTGGTCTTTTTAGATTCGAGTAATTTGTATTTGATGACTTTTCTTTTTTTGTCGATAGTCGGCTTGTATTTATATTTTTTACAGTACGATTGAGAATCGCCTTCTTCTGTATATTTTATGCTGACTTCATGGGCTTTTGAGGTTTTACGATAGCTGTCTCCAGCATGTTTATTACGAAGTCTTAGTACTGCTTGAACTTCAGCCGGAGTGTCGATCTCTCCAAATATCCCTATCACATCCTCTATCATATTCATACGCCACATTTTCCCGTTACTACCTGTCTTATCCTCATCTGTTGTTACACAATACGTGTCCTCTCTATTTTCCCGGAAGAATTCCTCGAAAACTGTTACCACGTTAACAGTAGCAAGACTTTTCTTGTCCTTCACATTTTTCACGATATCCAAAGTAACGAAACCTGGTAGAAAGGGAACAATAAGCACGGTATCCGCCTTATCCACTACATCAGGAAGCGTTGGAGACTCGACTGCTATGCTGTCAATAAACAGCAACAGTATATTACAGCAATCTCTTCCTGAATTGATTAGGTGACATACCCGCCCAGCGGTGAAAAGCACGGGTAAAATGCGCTGCATCGGCATAACCAATCTGGAAAGCAATCTCCATGATGGGTAATGATGAATTTTCGAGTCTGTTTTTTGCCAGCTCAAATTTGGCCTGATTCAGTAAATCGTTAAAGCTGACTCCATGGCGTTTGAGTCGCCGTTGCAAGCTGCGAACAGGGATATCTACTGCTTTGGCGATCAAATCGATTTTGCAATTTTTGTTGCTGATGTAAATGCTGATTATGTTGCGTAAAGTATCGACAAAATCAGCATTCATATCATAGTGATTATTTCTCTGAATGGTATCGACGACATTCAGATGAACGGGTAATTTAAGTAGAATACGAGGGATAACAATCGCTGATCTAACTTGTGAGAAAGTAATGCGGCTTTTCCTGATTAAATCACAAGCCAGCACACTCTTTGTCCTGGGCATTGATAGTTGTATATCTTGCGGATGCCAGCCTGAACCTGAAGCCAGTTGAACAAACTGGATCATACTGGTGATTCGATACAGCTCCATCTGGATATCATTGGGTATTAAAGCTGTACCAGTATAGCTAAACCATATCCCTGCATCGTCCTCCTGAATAGAAAAGCTAACGTGGGAGCTTTGACCTGGAGCAATCCCACAGAAAGTTGCGAGTAAATCACCAAGACTTGAACTATGGCTAATCAACGGGCCGAGTGACTTCACTTTATGCCAGGGTGTAATCAGTGCAACCTGGGCGCCGAAATCTGCTATTCCTGCATCGACAGCAACCTGGTTGATGAGGTGGTAGAAGGGCTTTACAGGTATCAGACTCTCCGGATCATCCTGATCATGAGTTGGCAACCCCACCTTTTCCAGGTAAGTGTCAGGCGATAGGCCATTATTCAGCATCGCCTGAACGAATTGCTTTTTAAAGGCGGCTTTAACCAGTGGAATCGACTCTTTTTTCATAATCATGGATGAATAAAATATTACAATTGTCGTGAAATGGCAAGTATTGGCCGTAAAAAGGTGCGATGATTACAACAGTGCAACCAAGCGTACATGGACGTATTCGCAGCGTCGCTGAAAGGCTGATCCCGACCCTGCACAGACTTGAACAATGCACGGACACTTTGAGAAGTTACGTGGGGAACAGGCATCTATCTATTTCTATTGCCCTACCTGCTCAAGAGAGATCAAACAAAGAGAGCAGAGTGGAAGAGTTCCACTACGTGGTTGAATAGCTGAGTACAGGAACATCTATGAACAGTAAAGAGTCAATCCCAAATGATGATGGTTCGCGCATAGTAAATAACCGTCAGCGCCTCTATCTGGGCTACACAATTGTCATACTGCTTTATCTTACTATCATCAATTTTTGTGATGAGTATTGGGAATGGGTCTCCATCGATTCTTTTTCCGTTTCGATGCTTGTATCTATTCTGCTCGTGGTTGGTTTGGCTTTCTTCATAAAGATGGAAGGCAAAGCAGCTGATCACTTCAAATCTAAACCGGGTGTAAAGACAAAAGTCCTTCGTGGCATCAGCTCCTATATCATTCTGGTTGGTGGTAAATTTGTACTTATGGGGGTTATCGCTGTTCTCTTTGGTGATCTGGTGAAATTTACAGGGCCTTTCGGTGGTGCTGTTGCCTTTATTGGTTTGGTTACAGCTGTCCTGGTAGCTGATGGAATCGCAAAAAAGATTTACTCTTCTCTTGGTGATCCCGTAGAGGATTAATGACGTACGAAAACAGCCACCTGCTCGTGGTGGACGGAAATCCGATGAAAGACATCTTTATCATGGCAGACTGGTTCAAATAGCTCTACAGAACATTTTCATCTGTCACCTATGATTGAATTCCATAAGGTCTGTTGATTGAATGCAGTCACGCTTGAGATTCCAAATGAATTCAGGGTGGTTACCTGAATATGTACTCCATCAACCATTACACAACTTGAGGATATATCCCAATGAAAACACTTCTATTACTTAGCCTCTCTCTGCTTATCGCAGCACCTGCCGCATATGCCGGTGAGGATGATTCCACTGCAGAAAAACTGATCAAGCTTAAAATTGTCAAGGATGCTGACGATGACTCCCTGATCAAGAAGGGGGCTAAACTGAAAGCCGCCGATGAGATTATCAGCGACCCGGGTGATTCCACCATTAAGAAAGCTGCAAAAATCAAAATCATGGATGATGTTACCGATTAGACAGGTGGACACAATGCTACATCTACGGGCTTGAAATTCTGCACTTCCAGATTGATAGTTGCCAGGTTTATTTAGCGCTGGTGTTGGCGCTCATGCAACACTGAACTCCAGGAGAATAATAGTTATGATAAAAAAGTATGCTTTGATGGCAGCCGGCGTGGCCGGATTGTCACTCGGCGTGGCGAGCAGCAGCCATGCGGATATATGGGTCAAAGACCCCACCACGGATTGCCGGGTATGGTCTGGCGATGACGGCAGTGCAAAAGAGGTCGCCAGCTGGTCCGGTGCATGTGCGGATGGCAAGGCTATCGGCAGAGGAACCCTTGTCGCCACTGACAAGGATGGCCTGGCGGTGGTCTTTAACGGCGAGATGAAGGCCGGAAAAATGGATGGCCGGGGTGCGATGAAGTTCCGCAATGATGAAACCGGCAAATATGACCGCTACATCGGCAATTTCAAAAACAGCACGCCCAAAGGCAACGGGATTTATGACTCCAGCGAGGGGTGGCGGCTGCAGGGGTATTTTGACGGCGCCTTCGACAGCGGCGATGGCACCATGTATCTGGACGAGAATGAGGCCGTGATAAAGGGAGAGTTCAAAGATGGCAAGATGGTTGGCGATGCGTTTATGTATTACAAAACCAAACAGGGCGAAACCTATTTCGGTGATATCGCAAACAGAGCCAGGGATGGGTTTGGCACCCTGATACACGCCAATGAAGAGACCTATGTGGGTGAATTTGAAAAAGGCGTAGCATCCGGCATTGGCTCTTATGAGTATGCCAATGGCTCCATCGTGATCGGCCAGTTTGCAAAAGGATCGCCCAACGGGGCAGCGACAGTCATCGCTGCGGATGGCGTCTCTTACCAGGGGACTTTCAAGGATGGCAAGGCCGAAGGAAAGATCCTGGTGACCAAAGCAGACGGCAGCCAGTCGGTTGAAACCTGGGTTAAAGGGGAGAAACAGAAATGATGATGTCGAATATTCTACCAAGGCGCACGATTATCGCAGCGCTGATATCAACAGCACTCATTGTTGTCACGATCAGCGATGCCCAGGCTGGCAGAGTCCTGAGGAAAGGCGTCCAGGGCGCTGCGGCAGGCGCCCTGGTCGGTGCAGTCATAGGTGGCAGTGATGCTGCTGCAAAGGGCGCTGTCATCGGCGGCGCAGTCGGAGCGATATCCGGCGCAAAAGACAACAGGAGGCATAGACGGCACAGAAACCGCGGCAGACATCACCGCCGCCATAGATAAAATAACATTGTTTTGAATTCCCTCACCCTCACCCTCTTCCTGAGGGTCAGGGTGCTAATCTGGCTTAGGACATCCTATGCTCTGATGGATTGTCATTTCGAGCGGAGCGAGAGATCCAGGAATCATGTAACATTGATTCAAATGCAAATAAGACCTCTTCTGCTGGTCGAAATGAGAGACAGTGCATTCAACCTTGGGCTTCTCAGGCGTCAAATAAATTATGCCGAACAAGATGACAACAGAAAACAACTTCATCTACCTGACCCTTGTCCTGCTCCTGCTACTGTTTGCCAGTGCGGTCGTTGAACAATATACTCAGGGCGTGGGACAAGAGCTGATAACTGCATCTACTGTCCTGATGTTGATTGTTGGCGTTTCCAGCATCCGCAGTGAGCGACGCTGGTTTCATACCGGCCTTGGCCTCGTCGCCGCCATCGTGCTGATTGCCATTGCGGGAAGTCTCCTGGAGTTCGCTGGATTAGCGTATCTTCACCTGCTGATCATGCTCGGATTCTTCTCGCTGACTGCCTGGCTGGCGATTCAGCAGGTGCTCTCTACTGACACCATCTATGGAAACAGAATCACCGGCGCTATCTGTTTCTATCTGCTGCTGGGCATGATTTGGGCCATGATCTACCTGCTGCTCATGAGGGCGGCACCAGAGTCATTCAACGGAGTCACTTCGACAAACTGGCAAGAGAATTTCCCACACATGATCTATTTCAGTTTTGTCACCCTGACAACCCTGGGGTATGGTGACATTTCACCGCTGTTGCCCGTACCCCGATTTTTCGTCTATCTGGAGGCGATTGTCGGGCAGTTCTACCTGGCCATTCTTGTCGCCAGCCTGATCGGCTTGCGTTTCTCCGGCAGCGAAAACAAAGAATGAAACAACATAAACCTTAACCACCACACAACAAACAACAGGAAAACATTCAATGACGACTCCCCGACAAACCGAGCAGGACAAGGTATTCATCAATCGCATGCTCGACACCACCATTCGCATTGGCATGGTGCTGCTGCTGGCTTACTGGTGTTTGAAAATCATTTCGCCCTTCATCAGCCCGATCTTGTGGGCCGTCATCATCGCTGTAGCGATCTACCCGCTCTATGTGAAGCTGGTCGCAGCCATGGGAGGACGGAAAAAAATGGCGGCCGCGCTGTTTGCCATTGTTGCGCTGGCGCTGCTGATCATACCGACCATCAAGCTCAGTGCCTCCATGATCGATACGACCCAGGCGCTCTCTACCGCATGGGAGAGTGGCGCCCTCAAAATCCCTCCGCCTGACGAGAGCGTCGCCGAGTGGCCACTGATTGGCGAGAAACTGCATAAGTACTGGACGCTAGCTTCGGTCAATATCGAGGCAGCCCTGAGGCAGATCGCACCCCAGCTCAAGTCAGCAGGAGCCTGGTTATTCGGCGCCGTCGGCGGCGCAGGCCTTGGCGTTTTACAATTCATTATTTCGATCTTGATCGCGGCTGTGTTTCTGGCGGGTACGCAAGCGGCGCACCGCTCCACCCTGGCAATCTCATCACGTATTGCCGGTGACAGGGGAGAGGAGCTGGCGGGCATCTCGATTGCAACCATACGCAGTGTCGCCCAGGGCGTGCTGGGTGTCGCAATTATTCAATCACTGCTGGCCGGCGTCGGCCTGCTGGTCATGGATGTGCCCGGAGCCGGTCTGTGGGCATTGCTGGTGCTGCTGCTGGCAGTGGTCCAGCTGCCGCCGATACTGGTGCTCGGCCCCATTATCCTCTATGTCTTCTCGGTTGCATCAACAGGCCCTGCAATCGCATTTATGATCTGGAGCCTTGTTGTCAGCGGCAGCGATGCATTTTTGAAACCCCTGTTTCTCGGACGCGGCATGGATATTCCCATGCTGGTGATCCTGCTCGGCGCCATCGGCGGAATGATGACAGCAGGCATCATCGGCCTCTTCGTCGGTTCGGTCGTTCTCGCGCTGGGTTACAAGCTGTTTATGATCTGGCTCGATCCGGCAAGTGCAGAGGCGGTTGCTGAAGAAACAGCAAACTGAATTTGCAATAATTACCCTTTGAGCCTCTTGCAAAACCCCGTCATTACGGCATGCTTTTAGCCGGAATCAATATCTCTTGCTCTGCAAATAGTTGATTTACTGGATTCCGGCCTTCGCCGGAATGACGAATTATTGAGTTTTGCAAGAAGCTCCTTTTGAAATATCATTTCACTCCTGCAAATACAGCTTTATAAATTGTTTGAATAAGAGTTAACCCTATGACGAATAAAGAGATCAAGACGCCCGCAGATGACAACGGCACAGCCAAAGTCGATGAAAAGAAAGCTGCTGAAAAGCAGGCTGAAACTGCAAACAAGATGGATCCGCTGCGGCCAATCACCTATTTCGTGCTCAGCCTGGCGCTGCTGTTCTTTCTCTGGTACGTGGTTTCCGACCGCTATACACCCACCACGGATCTTGCCCGCATCGATGGCTACATCGTGCCTGTCGTTCCCCAGGTCTCGGGACTGGTCACTAAAATCAATGTCAAGGAGAATGCGGTTGTCAAACCCGAACAGGAGCTGCTGAAGATCGATCCTGAAACCTATCAACTGGCTGTGAAATCCGCCGAGGCGGCGCTTGAGCTGGCCGGACAGGATGTTGGCGCAGGCACTGCCGGAGTATCGACTGCACAGGCGGCCCTGGTAGCTGCAATGGCGAATCTGCAAAATGCACAGGCGCAGGCAAAGCGGGTTTTCCCGCTCGAAGAGAAGGGTGTGATCTCCGAGTCAGACGGTGACAAGGCGCGTGCGGGGCTGACCACCGCCGAGGCTGATGCCGAACGCGCCCGGGCTGACCTGGAGAAAGCCAAGCAGCAGCTTGGCGCCGAGGGAAGCGACAACGCCAGGATCAAGTCGGCGCTTGCAGCACTGGGAAAAGCGCGCCTGGATCTTGCACGCACGACACTCTATGCACCGGGCCTTGGAGGTATTACCAATCTCAACATCGATGTTGGCCAGTATGCCCAGGCAGGCAAGCCGCTGATGACCTTTGTCTCGGCGGGTGATGTCTGGATTCAGGCGGATATGCGTGAAAACAGCATCGGCAACATCAAACAGGGCGACCCGGTCGAGATCCTTCTGGATGTGAAGCCGGGGAGAATTTTCAAAGGCGAAGTTGTCAGCATCGGTTACGGCGTGCAGCTGAAATCGAGTGATACGCCCGGTCAACTCGCCTCGGTGCAGAGCGCCACCGGATGGCTGCGGGATGCACAGCGATTCCCTGTCATGATCCGCTTCAGTGACGATGAGACCAAGGGACTTCGACGCGCGGGAGGACAGGCGGATGTCACCATCTATACCGGCGACTCGATGATTCTCAACGGCATCGCCAAACTGTGGATCCGCCTGCTCAGCATCCTCTCTTATGTCTACTGAAGAAGCCACCGCCAGGGTCATCTCCTGGCGTGATGATGTCAACAGCGTGCGTGCGCTGCGCCTGGCGCTAACAACGACCGCCGCCGTTGCCATCGCCTACACCATCAACTGGCCGCTCTCCTTTATCACAACGATCTTTGTGTGGGGCTTCCTGAATACGCCCAACCCGAGACAGTCACTGCGCGATGGTCTGGGAAATATCATCTATATCTTTTTGGGCACGGGACTCGGTCTTGTGCTCGCACTCTCGCTGCTGAACATGCCGGCGGTGCTGCTGCTGGTATTGCTGCTGTTGATGCTGACAACCTTTTACGCCAACAACAGCGGTGCGCCGCCATTCCTGATCATTTGGGTGCTCGTTGGCATCACCCTGATTCCGATAATGGGAATGCAGTCACAGGCGCTGGCCATCATGATCGCAACAAACATCACCCTGGGGGGTGTCGTTGCCGTCTCGCTGGTGTGGCTGGCCTATGGGCTGCTGCCGAATCCTCCCGGCGTCGATGAGAAACTGAAAGCAGCTGCAGCGCCTCCGCTCCCGCCCCCTGATGAACGCCTCAGAGCAGCGATACTCAGCACCATGGTCTCCTATCCCGTGGTGGTGTTGTTTTTTATGTTCAATATCAGCGGCGCCGTGGTCATTATGATTTTTATCGCTATTTTGTCGCAGCAGACCAACCTGGCAGTCGGAAAAAAGATGGGCTCTGCAATTATCCTGGGTAATATTTTTGGCGGTATCACAGCGATACTGTTTTACGAATTGCTGGTGATGGTTCCCCAATTTGAATTTCTGCTGCTGCTGATGCTTGCAGGCAGTCTGCTGTTTGCAATAGCGAATTACTCGGAAAGGCCTACGGCCCCGCTCTACGGCATGGCCTTTTCGACCCTGCTGCTGCTGATAGGTACAGGCACCATGCCATTTGGTGGCGAAGTCGATAGCAAATTCGTTCTTCGAATCGTGCAGATTTCGATAGCGGTGCTCTACATCGTCGGCGCTTTCAAACTGCTGGAGCGTTTGAGCAGAAGCCCGCAGCGATCTCATGGAGCTGTCGAAAAATAACAACCGTTACAATTTCGTGATCAACTTGTGATCTCCTTGTGAGGATTGACGCAACCATCCCTGCAATACTGAAGCTCCCAATCACATTGAAAGAGAACTTCATCATGAAAATATTATCAACAGCGAGTATCGTAACAATGATCGGCGTCGCATCGCTGGTAGTGGCCAGCTATTCTTATGCAAAAGAGAGAACAACCGGACGGGGACATGGAGGAAGCGACCCCGCCCCCGTCGTATTTGTCACGTCTCAGGGGCTATACTATGACTCGATTGCTCTGGGGGACTTGCCGCAACAGGGTGAATTCCAACAACTGGTGCCTACTATGGCTGGTTTGACAACAGAATACGGCCCAGGAGAAGTTGGTCATTTGGGCGGCCGCTGGTGGATCGATATAAATGGCGATGATCTGATGAATGATGGGGACAAATTTTTCCTCTGCCCACTTCTCGGACCAGGTCGCAACACTCTCTGATCTGATCCTCTCTCCTTTAACCAGTATCATCTGGTTCCCAAGCTCCAGCTTGGGAACCAGCCGGATCGCGAAGCACCAGCCTGCTATTGCTCTCCGGGATTTACCTGGCTCCCAGGCTCCGGCCTGGGAAGCCTCTCCTGCAAGGCTCGAATCTCTGCCTTCAACTCCCTGATGGTTTTATCGAGGTTTCGCAGGCGCGCATGATTTTTACGCCACTCACGGCCATCCTGGGCTGAGAGGCCGGAGGCGTAAACGCCGGGTTTTGTGATGGAAGAGGTCACCATGCTCATTCCCGTGACAGTCACGCCGTCACACAGTTCCAGGTGACCCGCCAGCCCGACACCGCCGGCGAGCATGCAGTGTTTACCGACGATACTACTGCCCGATAGACCCGCATTCCCCGCAATCGCCGTATGCTCGCCAATAATGCAGTTGTGACCGATCTGCACCAGATTATCGATGATGACACCGTTGCCTATGATGGTATCCTTGACTGCGCCGCGATCGATGCAGGTATTGGCGCCTATCTCCACATCATCACCAATGACAACACGCCCTGTCTGCGGAATTCTCATCCACTCGCCCTTGTTATTGGCATAACCAAATCCGTCGCCGCCAATCACAACCCCCGGCTGCAGCACGCAGCGTTCACCGATGACGCACATCCCGGCCACCATAACACCGCCTGTCAGACGAGTCCGGTCACCAATCCGGCTACCCTGTTTGAGAACGCATCCCGGCCCGATAAAACATTCATCCCCAACTTTGACACCGGCTTCGATAACCGCCAGCGCATCCACCTGGGCAGTTGTTGAAATATCCGCTCCGGCGCTGACCACTGCAGAGGAGTGAACTCCGGCCACCAGCGGCACAGGCGGGTGAAGTTGCTGCGCCACACGCGCATAAGCAACATAAGGGTCATCAACCACCAGTGCTGTTACCGGACATTGCGCAGCATACTCCTCTCCCAGGATCACTGCCGATGCACTGGTTTCAGCAAGAAAGCACGCGTATGCCTTCTCATTCAGATAGGTGATATCGCCTGGTTCAGCTGTATCCAGTGATGCAAATGAACCGACCACAATGGATGCATCACCAATGATTTCAGCGCCGATCAGTTCAGCAATCCGCCGCACTGAAATTCCGTCTCTCTGCTTGTCACCCATCAGCTATTTGCTCCCGTCAAATCCTCTGCCCCATGAATATCTGCTTGATAGGACGTAAGAATATGTGGCATTAGCGTAAACATCAATCTTTTCAACTCAACAAGGCCCTCTTTTGTAATATCTTAATAACACTGTGAATGATACACTTTCCCGGATTTCAGCCACATGGACGCATCACTCATGCCAGTTCACGCTATGGACGAGAACAGCCGCCTGCATCAGGTGCAGGCAATGCTGGAAAGCGGCGCCCTGCAACGCAGCGGCGTGCTGCTGAATGCGCTTACTGCGGCTGAAATTGCACACCTTCTCGAGAGTCTGCCGTTAACGGAACGTGAGATTCTGTGGGGTCTGGTCGGTGACCAGGATGGTGAAGTGCTGGTGCACCTCTCCGACGAGGTGCGCGCCGACCTTATCAAAAAAATGGATACAGCCGAGCTTCTCGCCGCTGCCGACGGCCTTGATCTCGATCGACTTGCCGACCTGATACAGAACCTGCCGGCGACACTGACCACGCAACTGCTCGATTCGCTCGACTCCCAGCGACGCAAACGCCTGGAGAGTGTGCTCTCCTACCCCGAGGATACTGCCGGCGGCCTCATGGACGTCGATACGGTTACTGTAAGACCCGAGGTCTCTCTCGATTCTGTGCTGCGGTTTCTGCGCACCCTTGGAGATCGGGTTCCGGAGAACACCGATGCACTGATCGTCGTCAACCGCGAAGACGAGTACCTCGGCATGCTGCCGCTCTCCAGACTGGTCGCAGGAAAAACATCAGATATCGTTGCTGAAGTGATGCGCCTTGACTTCAAACCCATGAATACCAATCTCTCCGACAACGAGGTCGCCAGCCGTTTTGAACATCACGACCTGGTCTCGGCGCCCGTGGTCGATGACGACGGTAAACTGGTGGGACGAATCACCGTCGATGACGTCGTCGATGTCATCCGTGAAGAGGGCGAACACCAATTCATGGGACAGGCCGGCTTGTCGGAAGACGAGGATATGTTCGCCCCGGTGATGATCAGCGCCAGGCGCCGTGCATTGTGGCTGGGCGTCAATCTCATCACCGCTTTTCTCGCCTCATGGGTGATCGGGAATTTCCAGGGAACCATTGAACAGATCGTTGCCCTGGCGGTGCTGATGCCGATCGTAGCAGGCATGGGTGGCGTTGCCGGAACCCAGACGATGATACTGGCCATCCGCGGCATCGCACTGGGCCAACTCACCTCTGCAAACATGCGCTGGCTGGTGATCAAGGAGTTTGGAGTAGGTCTGATCAACAGCCTCATCTGGGCAACGATTATCGCAATCATCGCCGGCATCTGGTTCCACGACATCAACATCGCCTGGCTGATCGGCGTCGCCATGAGCATCAACCTGCTTTCAGCAGCTGTCGCCGGTGCAATCATCCCATTGCTGCTGGATCGCTTCGGTATCGACCCGGCGCTGGCAGGCGGCGTGTTCCTCACAACGGTGACGGACATCATCGGCTTTCTCGCCTTTCTGGGGCTTGCGACGCATTTTTTGTTGTAGAGGGGAACGCAAGAACCTGCGATGCGCCAATACCTCGCGGATCACTTGCTGCCTCCACGCGCTGCTTTTTTTGCTCCCAGATGAGAGCCTGCATGTTGCCATAGGCAGGGTTGGGGGCGCCATCGGATGATGCTCTTTGTGCAATCTGATGTCCCATTTGCTTGAGCTTGTCGCGCACTTTGTCGTTCATGGCCGATTGTTCATACTGGATTTTATCCGGCAAATACTGATGGTGAAAACGCGGTTGGGCGACGACTGCTGCTGCATCACCCCCCTGCATAAACTCCAGAGCCCCCAGCAAGAGCATGCTGATGATGCGACTGCCGCCGGGCGTTCCCAGGATCGCGACACGTTCATTATTTTCGATAAAGGTTGGCGACATGCTCGAGAGCGGACGTTTTCCCGGCGCTATGGCATTGGCCTGGGAACCAACCAGTCCGTAGGCATTGGGGACTCCGGGCTTTGCCGAAAAGTCATCCATCTCGTCATTGAGCAATACTCCCGTGTGCGCAACCACAAAGCCGGAACCAAACGGATAGTTGATGCTAAGTGTCGCTGCGACGCGGTTGCCCTGCTGGTCGAGAATTGAAAAATGGGTGGTATCCACACCCTGTGAATCACTTGCCGTTACTGCTGGAAAGGTTGCACTCGGGGTTGCTTCATCCGCTTTTATCCAGCGCCGTTTGAGGTTGGCGTGTGGCCGGCTGATCAGCTCCCTGACTGGCACATCGACAAAATCAGAGTCCCCCAGGAATTGCGCACGATCCCGGTAGGCGTGGCGCATCGCCTCGACAATGGTGTGGATGCGTCCTGCTTCATCCATGGCGGTGAGATCATAGGGTTCGAGGATGTTGAGCATTGTCAGCAGCGCGATGCCACCGGATGAGGGAGGTGCTGCCGAAGTGATGTTCCAGCCCCTGTATTGACCGCGAATTGGCTCTCTCTCTTTTAGCTGGTAGGCCTCAAGATCCTTTTGTGACCAGATGCCGCCTGCCTGATTCACTGCAGCGACCATCTGCCGGGCAATTTTACCGGAGTAGAATGCCCTCCCCTGTGTTTGCGCTATCTGCTCCAGCGTCTCCGCCAGATCACTCTGGCGGATCAGATAACCATTTTCCGGAACTTCATTGTTGTGCAGGAAAATTTGAGAGGTTGCCGGGTAGCGCTGCAGCAGAGAGAGCCGCATACCGGCCATGCGGCGGTAGTAGTCATCGACGGCAAAGCCCTCTCGGGCAAGTTTGATCGCCGCTGCGAGTGTCTGCTTCAGCGGCAGATTTCCATAGTGTTGCGCCAGGTGGGCCAGGGCAGCCGGAATTCCGGGGATTCCCGCTGAGAGCGGCCCTTCCATGGAATCTTTGCCCAGCTTGCCTTTTTCATCGAGATACATATCGCGGGTTGACGCCAGTGGCGCCTTCTCCCGCGCATCCAGCATCGTCTGATGATTATCCCGTTGCCGATGCAGCAGGTAGAAGCCCCCTCCCCCGATCCCTGATGAGTAGGGCTCCACCACTGCAAGCACGGCCGTTACCGTGACAGCCGCATCAAAGGCATTGCCGCCTTGCTGCAGAATCTCGATTCCAGCGCTGGTTGCCAGCGGGTGGGCGCTTGCAATGGCATTGGCGGGAGGTGTTGCTTGAGATGCCAGGAGAGGCGTTGAGATGAAGATGAAAAGCAGAAGTAATAGGGCTGAGTAACGAGTAACGAGGACTGAGTAACAATAAACAAACCTCAGTACTCGGCACATAGGATGCGGCTCACTCCTCATCTCTCAGTCCTCACGTCTCAGTCCTCAGTCCTATCTTTTCTACTCAGTCCTATCTCTTCTAACACCGGGGGCCATCGCAGATTGCCGGCAGTTTCTTGCGGCTGGTCATCTGCAGCGCCGCATTTTTGCGCAGATAGCCTCCAACTGACTGATTGACGAATACGCAGAATGGCTGCCATTTGCCATTGCGGTTGACAAAGCCTGCATAGCAGCTGACGCCTTTCAACGTTCCGGTCTTGGCCATCACCTTGCCTTTTTTGAAGGTTCTGAGCAGAAAACGGTAAGGGGTAAAA
>JAUVEG010000002.1 GCA_030594925.1 Gammaproteobacteria bacterium | reverse complement strand
CATCGAAGGCACCACAGACATTCTGATTATGGCGCCAAACAATCCTGTCCCAATGGTTGCAGCTTTCACCCTCGGCGAAGGCGCACAGGCTTTTGCCAGAACCAACATCAAGATGGGGAAAACCGGTGATGTTGTCGCCGTTATCAAGGCAGGCGACAAAACCTACATAGCTAAAAAGGCAGTCAAGGTCACAATTGGCGGCTGCGGCGGTTAAGGAAGCTCTGATTGAATCGCTTCGCGCTTCTATCAGAACTGCCTTGCAAGTTTTTCTATGGGGGAAGGGGCAATTATCAGTAAGTTCTAGCGAGGATTTGCTTTTCCCTTCCCCCAAACCCCCATCCCGTCAATTCATCCGGGGCATCCCTAACAAGCCAGGATGTCCTTCACAAAATACATAACACAGGTAAACATAATGGCAAAATCATCAATCAAACTCAGAGCCAAGGTCAAAGAAGACGTGGTCGAGGTAAAAGCCCTCATCAAACATCCGATGGAGAGCGGCAACCGCAAGGATAAGAAGACCGGAGAGAAGATTCCCCCTCACTACATCACAGAGGTAGTATGTGAGCATGGCGGCAAACCCCGCCTCACTGCATCACTGAGCGGCGGCGTCTCCAAGAACCCCTATGTCAGCTTCAAGTTCAAGGGCGGCGCCTCCGGTGATCCGATCAAGATGAGCTGGAAAGACAACAAGGGAGAGAGTGACTCCGTAGAGTCTAAAATCAAGTAGCGAGTTTCCAATAATTACTCTCGCCAAGCTTCCGCGTCTGCCGTATACGGATGTACAAATGCCGTGAGCGCAAGGAGGCGCAGGACACGGAAGCTTGGCGAGAGAACATAATCTCTTTCATGTCTTGCCGGCCTGAGGTTTGGTCTCACAAGACAATAAACAGGTTAGGAAAGCTCTGATCCGGTCGCTTCGCCTACATGGACGTAGATGAGGGGCGTGAGCAAGGAGCGGAAGCTTCGCTCCTCAAATCAGAGCATTCCTGCAAGTTAGTCTACGGGGGAAGGAATATCTATCAAAGGGTATAATGCACATCCAGATCGCCCTTCCCCCGAACACCCATCCCATGGACTTATTCAGAGGCTCCCTAGACTCTGTCTACCCTGCATGTTAATTTGACCACTATCTACTCCTCCAACTGATCTGGTACACCCCTTGTTCCCTCGAATTGGAATTACCGGTAAAACAACGGACAGCGAAATCGGAGCACTGCTGCGTCCGCTGTTTGACCACCTCGCACCCAGGGTTAAGCAGCTGATTCTTGATGAGCGCCTCTCAGAGCATCTTCCCGATCACACCACGGCATCACTGAAAAGCATCGCCGACAACTCTGACCTTGTCGTCATCATCGGAGGTGACGGAACACTGTTGCACAGCGCCCGCATCCTCGCTCCTTATAATGTTCCGGTTGTCGGCATCAATCGCGGCCGCCTCGGGTTTCTTGCGGATATCGCTTCTGACAGGATGCTCGAAAGCCTCGATCAGATTCTTGACGGTCAATACAACGAGGATCCACGCTTTTTGCTGCGCAGCGAGATCATCGATGCCGACGGCAATTGCCTGGACTCATCTCTGGCGCTGAATGATGTCGTGATTCATAAGTGGCTCTCTGCCCGTATGATCGAGTTTGAAATCTGGATCAACGACAGCTTTGTGGAGTCCCAGCGCTCTGACGGCATCATCATCTCCACCCCGACCGGGTCGACCGCCTATGCGCTCTCCGGTGGCGGACCTCTGGTCTACCCGGATCTTAACGCCATTCTACTGGTGCCTATCTGTCCGCACACCTTGAGCAACCGGCCGATCATGATCCGCGCTGACTCAACTATACGTTTCAGGATGTGTGAACGCACCGCAATCGAAAATGTTCGTATTACCTGTGACGGGCAAACCACACTTGAAATCAGCCGCCAGAATCAGCTCGTAATCTCCCGCTCCAAACATCATGTGCGCCTGATTCATCCTGCAGGCCACGACCATTTCCAGATTCTGCGCAACAAACTCAACTGGGGGCATCGTACTTAATGGCGTTTCTAAACATCATGAATAGAGACAACCATAAATGCTGACCTCCATCCACATCCGCAATCTTGTCACCATTGAAGAGCTGTCACTTGAATTTGATTCGGGAATGAGCGCTCTCACCGGTGAGACCGGCGCAGGAAAATCCATCCTTATCGACTCTCTCGGACTGGTACTGGGTGACAAGGCCGACAGCACCCTGATTCGAAACGGCGAGGACAAAGCCGAGATTACAGCGGCGTTTGATCTCTCTGACAACGCCGAGGCTAAACAGTTGTTGAAAAAAATGGAGTTACTGGATGACTCCTGCGACTGCCTGGTGCGCCGGGTGCTTAGCGTCAAAGGGCGCTCCCGTGCTTTTATCAACAATACACCGGTAACACTCACATCCCTCACTCAACTGAGTGAAAAACTGGTTGATATCCATGGACAGCATGCGCACCAATCCCTGCTGAAAACCCCCTATCAACGTGCTCTGCTTGATGCTTATGCCGGCAACGAAGAGCAGCTGAACAAGTTGCAGCAACTATGGCAGCAATGGAACACTGCAACCGCGGAGCTTTCCCTTTTACAACAGCAGCAGCAGGATCGCCATTCACACATTGAACTGCTGCGGTTTCAGATTGACGAGCTGGAAAATTTGTCGCCTGCCGAGGAGGAGTGGCAGCAACTTGAGTCTGAACAATGCCGCCTCAGCAATGCCAGTCTGCTGCGCGAACGCAGCGAAGAGCTGCTCAACATCCTCTATCACGACAATGGCGTCGCACAACTGCTGCAACGCAGTCTCTCCATCCTCGAAGAGCTGCGTGAAATTGACAAACTACCGCCTGACAGCCTGGAGATGCTGCGAAGCGCACTCATTGAAGTCGAAGAGTCTTCACACTCCCTGCACCAGTTCACTGCTGATATCAAGCTTGACCCGGCAAGACTCGCCAGCGTTGACCTGCGTCTCGGCAGCATCCTGTTGCTCGCCCGCAAACACCAGCTTGAACCAGCCGAACTCCCCCTTCATCTCCGCACGCTTCAACAACAACTGGCAGAACTACTGCAGAGCGATGAGCAGCTGGATAATTTGCAGCAGCAAATTGGCAAGCATCAGCAACAGTGGCATAGAGTTGCGGAGAGCTTAAGCCGTTCAAGACGCAAGGCAGCAGAATCACTGGCCGCACAGGTTTCTGCAACCATGCAGCAGCTCTCCATGCCGGATGGAGAGTTCAGTGTAGTAATCCACCCCATAGAGCAGCTGAAACCGACAGCACACGGCCTCGAAACAATTGGATTTTATTTCAGCGCCAATCCCGGACAACAGCAACAGCCTCTCAGCAAAGCCGCCTCAGGTGGCGAACTTTCCAGAATCAGCCTCGCCATACAGGTCGCTACAATCGGCCTTGCGAAAATCCCCACGCTAATCTTCGATGAAGTGGATGTCGGTATTGGAGGAGGGATTGCAGAAATTGTCGGCAAACTGTTACGCAAACTGGGAGAAGAGCGGCAGATCCTGTGCGTCACCCACCTGCCCCAAGTCGCGGCACAGGCGCATCATCATCTGCTTGTTGAAAAGCAGTGCCACAACAACTCTACGCATACTCGCATCACCCCACTCGAGGAGAGTCAACGCGTCGATGAGGTCGCGCGCATGCTTGGGGGCGTCGAGATGACAGAACGCACCCTCAAGCACGCTCAGGAGATGCTCTCAACAGAATGACTATCGTCTTTGGAAACAACTGTAACAACTAGCGAGACCAAGTCTCAGACTGACAAGGCATGAAAAAAAACATTTTCTCTCGCAAAGGCGCAAAGTTCGCCAAGAAAAACCTTTGCGGTCTTTGCGTCTTGGCGAGAGTCATTATTGAAATTTGACTCATTTGTAAAGATGCTGGCCATTTGAGGAGTCTAGTCTAGCATCTCGCTCAAGGGATTGTTCTCACTTCAGGATTTCGGCTTGCGATGGGGGCAATTCTCATTTTGACAGCGCCCGTAGAGAACCATGGAGTGCTCGGCCAATTCAAAACCGAGCTTGTTTGCGATCTTTTTCTGAGACTCCTCAATGGTCTCATCAACAAACTCCTCGATATGCCCGCATTCAATACAAACGATATGATCATGGTGCATTCCGCGATCCAGCTCAAACACTGAAGTGCTGCCTTCAAAATTCTGGCGTTTGACCAGCCCTGCCGCTTCAAACTGCGTTAAAACACGATAAACGGTGGCGAGACCGATCTCCTCGTCATTCTTCAGCAGAATTTTGTAGACACTTTCAGCACTCAGATGACGCGTTTGATTGCGTTCAAGAATTTCAAGAATCTTGAGCCTCGGCAAAGTTACTTTTAGACCAGCCTGACGAATATCATTATTATCCATGGGATCCTGTTTCTCTGTTAGGGAAGCACCGAACGAGTTGCTGCGCGTCTCGGGTAGTGCTTGTCACACGTTTTTCTAAGGGGAACGGGCGGGCATTTTACCCTGGCTATCAATCAGTGAGAATAGATATTCTGCAAGCCCATCCTCCAGGCCCTCATCCCATTGATTTATTCAGAGGTTCCTTAGTAATCTCTGATTGCTGTATAATAACAGTCTTTCCGTATGAAAATCAGCACCTAAATATGCACAGGCATCTCTTTTCCATCATTACAGTCAGTTTACTGACCGGTGGCTGTGCCACCTCAGAAAAAATTGTCAAAGGCGTTGCTCAAAAGCCATTTTCAAAAATCTCTTTTGTGCACAAACAGACTATTCAGCAAGGCAACATTCTTAATAGTGAAGCTCTTGACAAACTTGAACCCGGCATGTCAATGGAAGAGGTTCGCCTGACGTTGGGAACCCCCTCTTTCGTTGATGTATTTCATCAGCAGCGCTGGGATTACATCTATTGGCTACAGGTGCCAGGTGAAGAGCTGGTACACAAGAACCTCACACTCTATTTCAGTGATGACGGACTACTTGATCGTATTGCCGGAGATTATGAGCCTGATCAGAAGATCGATGATGAAAACGAGCGCATCGTTATCTCAGTACCTGACCACGAGGGCAAAGGATTTTTTCAACGCACCCTGGACAAAGTTGGCGGTGCTATCGATTAATAAGATGGCTAAGGAAATCCTGAATAAACCGATGGAATCAGGGGCGCAGGGGGAAAGGGTGAGCCTGACGGTAACATCTCAATAACCCTGTGCAGTAGGCAGGGTTGGGATTTACGTTTCAGGGCTGTAGGCCGAAAAAATGCTTCTGCATTTTCGGCACTTCCGCCTTCCATGGCGGTCGAAAACAGGGATGTTTTATCAGAGCTTATGACATACATGGATGTATTAATGTCGCCAGAGGCAGGATGCCGGAAGCGACCAGGGATGTATTCACGCGTCCCTGAAATGCTGGTCCCGACCCCGCACAGACTCAATTATTGCACGGGCTTATTGAGAAGTTACGCCTGACGCCCCTAAACCATTGAAGATAGCCCCTTCCCCCGTAGAAAACTTGTGAGAATGCTCTGCTAGAGGGGTTGGGCGCGAGTTGATCAGAGCTTCCTTTGCATTTTCAGGTCGCAGAAGAACCCGCTTGCGAAAAACCCATACGTCACGAGAAGAGAAAAAAACAAACCACGGGAGAGACAGAAGGAACGGAAAAATATTTCCGTGTTATCCGTATGTTCCGTGGTAAGGGATGAGGCAGAAATTAAAGTACCAAGATGTGTGGGATGTGAGAGAAATTACAAGCAATCAGTTAATCGTGTTGATATAGCGCATAGGGTTGACGGGCTTACCATGCTTGCGCACTTCAAAATGGACATGCGGTCCGGTCGAGCGTCCGGTGCTGCCAAGTAGCGCAACAGACTCGCCTTTCTCGATAATATCGCCTTTCTTTACAATATTCTTTTTGTTGTGCGCATAAAGCGTGCTAAACCCATCAGCATGCTTGACCTCAACCAAATTCCCATAGCCGGAGACACGCCCGGACGCGACGACTACCCCACCGGCAACAGCCTTGATTTTGGTACCGGTTTTTCCGGGAATATCAACCCCCTTATGCCCCTTGTATTTTCCGGATATCGGATGGACCCTGCCCCCGTACCCCGATGAGATGTACCCTTTCACCGGCATACCAGAAGGCACAACCTCCTTTTTCACGTCGCGTTCGATCAATACTTTTTCCAGCGTAGTCAGCTGCTTGTCCTGGGACGCCAATTGATCGCTTAAGCGCTCAATCCCCATCAGCAGATCAATCGAGGTTTGAGTCCGACCCTCTTCACCATCCGAGGCGCGTCCCATTCCAGGGTCCTTCTTGAAGGTCTCTTTATCGATATCAACATCAATCGCAGAGACAAGACGCTCTCCAATTGCCTCCAGACGCATCAATTTCGCCTGCAACGATCCCAATTTAATTGCCAGAGCATCAAGATTATTTTCTGTTTCCACCTTGACCAGTTGAAGATTCCTGCGCTCTTTGCGGACCACATCCTGGAGTGATGCAATTTCAGATTCTGATTCCTCTGGAATGCTGGCGTTGTGATAGCCAAGCTGATAACCAATTCTTCCGGCCATGCCCGCAGAGAGCATCGCCACAACGAGCAGCAGGATAAAAAGCGTTGCCAGCTTATGGAGAGATATTTTTTTCTGTATTGAGCTTGAAAACATACTACTTTTCCTCAACAATTAAAAGCCGGCCTTTCCAGGAGAGATTTACACGTGGCAAAACGCCCTCAGACCGTCTCACGCTATTTACAACATAGCGATTTATTCTCCTCTCTGTACGACACATACAGGAAGGAAGCGAAATTATTGCAGAAAATCCAGCAACAATTTCCACGCGAAGTAACCAACCACTTTACAGCATTACATCTACACGGTCAAGTCCTGACGCTCTATGTAGACGCTCCGGTGTGGGCCAGCAAGATGCGGTATATGAGTGGGAAGATTGCTGAAAGCGCTGCGGTCCGGGAGGTCAAAATCAGGGTATCCCCGCCTCCACCCGCGCAACAGCAAAGAGAGAACAAAACCCGGCCCCGTCACTCTGACAAGGGCGCAGAGATATTATCGGATGCAGCCGGTTACACTGCTGACAAGGAGCTGAAAGCTGTTTTGCTGCGCCTGTCAAAGGCGGTTAAGCAGTAACTTTGGCAGCCTGAACGTAAGAGATGGGGGCGCCATCCCGCTCATCGAACACGACCTCTTCCCATGCGGATTGATTTGCAAGCAACGCATGCAGCAACTGATTATTGAGGGCATGCCCTGACTTGAAGCCGTGAAAAGCGCCAATCAGACTATGTCCGAGCAGGTAGAGATCACCAACAGCATCCAGGATTTTGTGTTTGACAAACTCATCATCATAGCGCAGTCCATCTTCATTCATGACCCGATAGTCATCGACAACAACTGCGTTGTCCAGGCTTCCTCCCAACGCAAGATTATTTTCACGCAGCATCTCAATCTCGTTGAGGAAGCCGAAGGTTCGCGCACGACTCACTTCGCGCACAAAAGAGGTTGACGAGAAATCGATGACCGCAGTTTTGGGGCGGTCAATGAATGCCGGATGGTCAAAATCAATCCCAAAACTCATTTTGAAGCCATCAAAAGGGGTAAAGGCGGCTTTTTTATCGCCGTCACTGACCTCGATTGGCCGCAGGATCCGTACAAAGCGCTTTGCGACATTCTGCTCAACAATCCCTGCAGACTGGATCAGAAAAACAAATGGTGCAGCACTGCCGTCCATGATGGGCACCTCTGCTGCACTGACATCCACAAAGGCATTATCAACACCGAGACCGGCAAAGGCAGATAGCAGGTGCTCCACTGTGGAGACCCGCACATCACCTTTTACCAATGTCGTCGAGAGACTGGTGTCTCCGACATTTTCCGCCCGGGCTTCAATCTCGACAGGAGGATCAAGATCAATGCGGCGAAATACAATGCCTGTATTCGCTGCTGCAGGGCGCAGAGTCAACAACACCTTGTCCCCGGTATGAAGCCCGACACCGGTCGCCTTGATGCTGTTTTTGAGGGTGCGCTGTTTAATCATCAGCAATCTCTTTAAAATACGAGGTTAAGTGCGTCTAAATACAGTGCTAATCAGCTCTCCTTTAGACAACAGATCCCTCTTTATTAGGGAATTCCCTAATATTGAACTATAAAATGATGACATTTGCAACATTTATCGCAATTCAATCATTCTGTTTACGTAAAAATGCCGGAATATCAAGGTAATCCATTCCTGCATTATCCATAGGCTCATCCTGTAAAGCAGCCTTGTTGGTGGTTCTGCGGATAACAGTCGGGTTGTCAAACTCTCCATAGCTGGTTGAGGTATGTGCATTGGCATCAGCTACCGGATTAACGACATCACTGCCAACCACCTTCACCTGTTTAACGACCTCCATCTCTGGTTTACGCACTTCAGGTCTCTTCGGCTGTTTCTGCTCCTCTTCACCGCCGATTCCAGTTGCAACAACTGTAACTTTTAATTCATCATGCATATCCGGGTCAATAACAGTACCAACAACAACTGTCGCATCATCATCTGCGTACTCTCTGACAGTGGTGCCAACTTCATCAAATTCACCGATCGACATATCCATCCCGGCCGTAATATTGACAAGGATACCCTTGGCGCCTGTCAGATTGACATCTTCCAGCAACGGACTCTGCAGTGCGATCTCAGCCGCTTCGCGTGCACGCTCATTACCTGTCGCACTGCCGCTGCCCATCATCGCAAGCCCCATCTCTGCCATCACAGTACGTACATCGGCAAAATCAACATTGATCAGGCCAGGCTTGGTAATCAGTTCTGATATACCCTGTACCGCGTTCAGCAACACATCATTGGCAGCTTTAAAAGCATCCAGCAGTGTCATATTCGACCCCAGTACCGGCACCAGCTTATCGTTTGGAATGGTAATCAAGGAATCAACGGATTCACGCAGCAACTTGAGTCCAAGCTCGGCTGCCTGCTGGCGGCGCGCACCTTCAAAACGAAACGGCTTGGTCACCACTGCAACCGTCAGAATCCCCAGCTCCTTAGATATCTCGGCCACAACAGGGGCTGCACCTGTGCCTGTCCCACCCCCCATACCTGCGGTGATAAAGACCATATCAGCACCCTGCAGCTGCTCTTTAATCCGGTCACGATCCTCGAGAGCAGCCTGCTGTCCAACCTGCGGATTGGCTCCGGCGCCAAGCCCTTTTGTCAGATTCGAGCCGATTGGCAAGAGTGCCGGCACACCGCTCCTGTTGAGTGCCTGCACATCAGTATTGGCACATATAAAGTCAACTCCCTCAAGGTTTTCACTCAGCATATGGGTAACGGCATTACCACCTCCGCCACCTACGCCAATCACCTTGATCACTGCTTCTTGCGTATAGTTATCAATTATTTCAAACATATCTTACTCTCCTGCACCCAGTTAAAATTATCATTTATGTGTCGCCCCCAAAGGAGGAAGAAAAACTCTCCCGCCTGCTCCAACCGAATTCACTTCGCATCCGGCATTCTTCAACGGCCTGGTAGGCAACCGGCCATTGAAAAAATCTCGTCAATCAAAAACAGTTACATCGCTTGCCCGTTGTTCCACTGCTGCTTCAATATCTTTCACTCACCCCCCCTGTAGATCGCAGCCATCATCAGAAATTACCCTGAAACCAGCTCTTCATACGCCCCCATATTTCAAGGAAACTTCCACCACCCCGACTCCGTTCATTTGATGCGCCATTCTCAAGACCAAATAACAGCAGCCCCACGCCTGTTGCGTGAATTGGATTATTAGTGACTTCAGCCATCCCCGTGACCAGCTGGGGAATCCCCAGTCTCACCGGCATGTGGAACACCTCCTCCGCCAGGTCAATCAACCCCTCCACCTTGGAACTGCCGCCGGTCATGACAACTCCGCCTGCCAGCAGCTTTTCAAAACCGCTGCGTCTCAATTCCGCCTGTATCAGCTGCAGCAACTCTTCGTAGCGCGGCTCGATCACCTCCGCCAGAGTCTGGCGCGACAGGGTCCTTGACGGGCGATCACCAATACTGGCAACCTCGATGGTCTCTTCCGTCGCTGCCAGCTGTGTCAATGCACAGCCATAACGAATCTTGATCTCCTCGGCATGCACAGTTGGCGTTCGTAGTGCGACCGCAATATCATTTGTCACCTGGTCGCCGGCGATGGGAATCACAGCGGTATGCCGAATCGAGCCTTCGGTAAAGACTGCAATATCCGTGGTGCCGCCGCCAATATCAACCAGGCAGACGCCAAGCTCCTTCTCATCGTCCGAGAGAACCGCATAGCTTGAGGCAAGCTGCTCCAGTGTCAGATCACAGACTTCAAGGCCACAGTGACGTACGCACTTGTCAATATTCTGCGCCGCACTAACAGCCCCGGTGACGATATGCACACGCGTTTCGAGACGCACTCCGGACATGCCAACAGGCTGGTGGATCCCCTCCTGCTCATCGATAATAAATTCCTGAGGCAATATATGCAGAATTTTGCGGTCAGCCGGAATCGCTACGGCCTGCGCCGCATCGATCACCCTGTCGACATCACTCTGCGTCACCTCGCCATCCTTGATTGCCACGATGCCGTGGGAATTCAAACTATTGATGTGGCTACCTGCAATCCCGGCAAACACAGAATGGATCTCACATCCTGCCATCAGCTCCGCCTCTTCAACTGCACGTTGTATTGAATGCACCGTGGCCTTAATATCGACGACCACGCCTTTTTTCAAACCTGTCGATGGATGCGTACCCAGACTGATGACCTCTATCTCGCCGTCCTGCTGTACCTCACCGACAAGACAGACAATCTTGGATGTCCCTATATCCAGTCCGACAATAAGATTTTTATCTGCCTGTAAACTCATACTTGTGACTCTATCGACTCTTTTTTCAACTCGTTTGTTTTCTTGTTGGCTTTAAGGCCCTGCTGTCTCATTCTCACCGCCACCCCCCCGGAGTAACGCGCATCGATGACATCGAGCATAGCTGCCTGGCCTGCAAAGTGATCCAACAGCAACCTGGCCCTTGCCAATCGTTCCATGACCTTGCTGTTGCCAAGCTCGATACGCACCCCCGAGGCCAGCCATAATGTCCAGCCACTGCGCGCATTACGACGCAGCCTGGCCACAACATCACCTGCAGACAACAGTTTGCTGAACTGGCTGGAACGCTGCATCACATCTGCTGCAAACTCTGCTTCAGCATCTATCTGCGGCAAGCTCGAAAACTCCTCCATAGCGCGCGGGACAAACAACTCACCCTGCCGGCTGATCAGTTTGCCTGCTCCCCAGCGGGCAAACGGCACATGCTCTTCGATATTGATCACCAGCACATCCGGCCAAACTCTGCGCACAGTGACAGCAGAAACCCACTGCAGGTGCTTAAGAGCTGACTGAATTCCATTGACGTCCAGCATAAAAAATCCGCCGTTCATTGCCCGCGAAATAATGCCCTCCAACTCACTGCGTTCGATATGCTCAAAGCTTCCGTCCAGCACCACAGACTTCACTGGCATCAGTGACGGATCCTGAAATTTGTGATGTATCCAGTAGGCGGAGACAGCGATGACAGCCACCAGCAACAAAGCACCGCCGGAACGCATCCACAACACATCAGCGCGTGATACACCTTGCTTTTTTCCAGCCGTTTTTCTATTTGCAGTCATCAGGCTTGCTCCAGCGTCTGCTGCAAAATTTTCCACACCAGCTCATCAAAACTGATACCCTGAGCCTTTGCCGCCATCGGCACCAGGCTGTGATCAGTCATCCCCGGCACGGTATTGATCTCAATCAGCCACATTGCGCCAGCCTCATCGATCATCATATCGACGCGCCCCCAGCCATTCGCTCCTACTGCAGAAAATGCCTCCATCGCAACAGCCTGCGCACGCTCCTCCCTGATGGAATCGAGACCCGAAGGGATGTGATACCCGGTCTCATCCGATTGATACTTGGCCTCATAATCATAAAACTCATTGGGCGTCTGCAGACGAATCACCGGCAGCGCATCACTACCCAGAATGGCGACTGTATATTCACTTCCAGTGATCCACCGCTCTGCAATCACAATTGGGTCATACTCACGGGCCACCTGCCATGCCTGATCGAGTTCAGCTTCAGTAGTGACACGCGACATACCGATACTGGAACCTTCATTTGCGGGTTTGATCATGAGAGGAAAACTTAACGCGGCTGCCAGTTTCAAATCAGAGGGATTGCGCAGCAATTGATAGTCTGGCGTCGGCAATCCAACGCCTCCCCACATCAGCTTGGTGCGGTATTTATCCATGGCGATAGCGGATCCCATCACCCCGCTACCGGTATAGGGGATGCCCAGCGTTTGCAGCGCACCCTGAATCTGTCCGTCTTCGCCACCCCTGCCGTGCAGCACGATAAAGGCGCGCTCATAGTTGTGTTGATAGAGATCCACGAAATCCTTTGCAGTGGTGATATCTACAGCATGGGCATCGACGCCGCGGCGAAGCAGCCCGTCGAGAACGGCACGACCACTGTTCAGCGATACTTCACGTTCGGCCGATGTTCCGCCCATCAGTACTGCCACCTTTCCAAACTGCTGCGCATCACTCATGCCGCCTCCCCTACAATATGCACTTCGGCCTGCAGGGAGATACTGCTTTGCCGGAATACCTGCTGCTGTACATATCCCATCAGCAGCTCAATATCTGTTGCCGTGGCATCACCACGATTGATAATGAAATTTGCATGTTTTTCAGAGACACAGGCGCCTCCGATACAGTGGCCCTTAAGGCCTGCGGACTCGATCAGACGCGCCGCAAAATCACCTTCGGGGTTTCGGAATGTCGAGCCACAGCTTGCCTGGGTAGTTGGCTGTGTTTGTGCGCGACGTTCAAGCAAATGTCGGATTTGCTGCTGTGCTTTATTGACATCACCATGCTGCTGACGAAACCATCCGCGCAGAAAATACTCATCGTCAGGCCGGATTACCTCGCGGTAACGCACTTCAAAATCTTCCGGCAAACGCGTTCTGATATTGCCGTGGCGATCAATGGTTTCAACCTTAATAACATTTTCCCAGGTCACGCCACCGAAAGCGCCGGCATTCATGGCCAGGGCGCCACCGATAGTACCGGGGATGCCGGCAAAAAATTCAAGCCCGCAGTAACCCTGTTTAGCGCTCTCTCTTGCCACCTTTGCACAACTCACACCAGCTTGCGCTGAGAGCATGTCATCACTGATTCCAAGCTGCTGAAATCTCCCCTTTGTGAGAATCACACTACCGTCAAAACCACCGTCACGCACCAGCAGGTTGCTTCCCAATCCGACCCAGATGAGCTGCTCATCATCAGCAAGCTGATGTAGAAACAGCTGCAGATCAGCCGTGTTTTCCGGTCGAAACAGCTGTTTCACGACTCCACCCGTGCGCCAGCTGCAGTGAGGCCCCATCGGCTCCTGTTGCATCAGCTCTCCACGCAGATGGCGCATCAGAGCGCCCCCACAAGCTGAGGCAGCTTCGCAGCAACCTGTCCAATGCTGCCGGCGCCCATCATCAACACCACGTCATCCGGCTCCAGCACGGCAGCCAGCGCACGCGGCAGCTCGTCAAGCTGCTCAACAAAAATGGGGTTGATCTGCCCCCTGGTGCGGATGGCGGCAGCCAGTGCACGCCCGTCAGCACCACTGATCGATGACTCTCCGGCGGCATAGACCTCGTTCAACAGCAGCACATCCACGCTCGAGAGAACCACTGTGAAATCTTCAAACTGCTCCTGGGTGCGGCTATAGCGGTGCGGTTGAAATGCCAGTATCAAACGCCGCTGCGGCCAGCCCGCCCTGACAGCAGTGATCGTTGCGGCCACTTCACGCGGATGATGGCCGTAATCATCGACCAGCATCACCCTACCACCCTTCCAGTTGAAATCCTGACTCTGGAAACGCCTGCCAATTCCTGCAAAATTCTCCAGTGCGCGCTGAATAGCTGCATTATCCACACCCAATTCACGCGCGACTGCAATCGCTGCTACCGCATTCAATACATTGTGCTGGCCCGGCATATTGAGATTGATATCAACAACCTCGCTATCGGCACACTGTACCTTGAACGTGGTGCGCATCCCCTGCTGCTCTACATTAAGAATGCGCACATCGGCATCCTGCGACTGACCATAGGTGATCACACGACGCGTTACCCGGGGGATCAGGCTGCGCACTTCGGGGTCATCAATGCACATGACTGCCAGTCCATAGAAAGGCAGATGATGCAGAAACTCTACAAATGTCTGGCGCAGCCGCTCGAAATCCCCACCATAGGTCTCCATATGGTCATGATCGATATTCGTGATCACAGAGATCATCGGCTGCAGATAGAGAAACGAGGCATCGCTCTCATCAGCCTCTGCGACCAGGTAATCACTGGCGCCCAACTGCGCATTGGCTCCGGCTGAATTCAACAGCCCGCCAATAACAAAGGTCGGATCCAGTCCTCCCTCCGCAAGCAGGCTGGTCACCAGGCTGGTGGCGGTGGTTTTTCCATGGGTTCCTGCGACCGCGATGCCATAGCGAAAACGCATCAACTCGGCCAGCATCTCGGCACGCGGCACCACCGGGATGCGTTTTTCCCTGGCGTAAAGCACCTCCGGATTATCATCACGAATCGCCGTAGAGACCACTATCGCATCACAACCTTCAACCTGCTCTGCCGCATGGCTCTGATAAATTGTTGCGCCCATACTGCGCAACTGCCGCACCGCTGCATTGTCGGATAGATCCGAGCCTGAGACCCGGTAGCCGAGATTGACCATCACCTGCGCGATACCATTCATGCCCGAACCGCCGATGCCCACAAAGTAGAGATGCGAAACGCGCATACGCATCGCCTCCATTGCACGGCTCTCCGGCATGATGCCCTGTGTCGTCATCGCATCATCACCCTTTCACAAATTTCGACAACCTGTGAAGTCGCATCGCTCCTTGCGAGCAGCCGTGCTTTCTGCGCCATATGCAGCAGCCTGTTACGGTCAAGATTGCGAATTTTCTGCGCCAGCACTGCAGCACTCATATCACGCTGCTGCAAAATGACTGCAGCCCCCTGGTCAGCAAGATAACGCGCATTGAGGGTCTGATGGTCATCCACCGCATAGGGGTAGGGAACCAGTATCGAGGCAACACCAGCCGCAGCAAGCTCGGAAACGGTCAGTGCGCCGCTGCGGCAAATCATCAGATCCGCCCAGCTATAGGCTTCCGCCATATCATCAATAAATTCGACAACCCATGATTTCACCCCGGCATCTTCATAGGCCTGCAGTGTCTCCTGCTCTTTATTACGCCCTGATTGATGCCCGATGGCTGGACGCTGCGCTTCATCAATGAGGGCCAGCGCTTCAGGAACCACTTCATTTAGCGTTGCAGCACCGAGAGACCCCCCAACAACCAGCACCTGTACCGGCCCCTCGCGCCGGGCCATGCGTTCTGCGGGAGGCGCTATTGCAGCTATCTCCGCACGCACAGGATTCCCCGTCGTAGTCACTTTTTTCGACGCTCTGAAGGTTCCCGGAAATGCTTCACAAATCGCGGTGGCAAACCTGGATAGCAGCTTGTTGGTGACTCCGGCAATCGCATTCTGTTCATGAATCACCAGCGGCCTTCCTGTCAGGCGTGCAGCCACGCCACCAGGACCGGAGGCGAAGCCCCCCATACCGACAACCAGCGCCGGTTTTCTGTGACGCATCACTGCCAGCGCCTGCAGCAGTGATTGCGTCAATAGAAACGGGGCTGTCAACATGCGCTTGACGCCATTACCGCGCAGCCCCTTGATATTGACCACATCAAACTCGATATTATGCTGTGGAACAAGCCGTGATTCAAAGCTGTCCGGAGCTCCCAGCCAACTGACCGTGTAGCCTCTTGAGATCATCTCTTTCGCAGTCGCCAGCGCAGGATAGACATGTCCTCCGGTTCCCCCGGCCATGATAATGACGTGCTTCATTTCGAGCTCCGTTTACTTTCTTTGGGAACAACTTCAAGATGGATGCGCTGTAACATTGCAATTACCAGACAGGCAACAATGATACTGTTGCCTCCATAGCTCATCAGCGGCAAAGTCAACCCCTTGGTGGGAAGCAGACCAAGATTAACGCCTATATTGATAAACGCCTGAAAACCAATCCACAATCCACAGCCATAGGCGATATGGGCTGCAAAGCGCTTGCCCTGCTTCTCCGCCATGGCGCCAATGCGGAATGCGCGCCAGCTGATAAAAGCAAACAGGGAAATAATCACCACCGTGCCAAACAGACCGAACTCCTCACCGATCACTGCCATCAGAAAATCGTTATGCGCTTCCGGGAGGTAGAAAAGCTTTTGCACCCCCTCCCCGAGTCCGACGCCACTCCACTCACCACGTCCAAATGCGATCAATGCATTGGAGAGCTGATAACCGCTGTTGAGCGGGTCGGCAAAGGGATCCATAAAAGAGGTGACGCGCTTCATGCGATAGGGCTCTACGACCACCAGTACACCCAGCGACACAACGGCAACGGCAAACAGAACCAGGTACTGGCGTATCGGCACCCCTCCGAGAAACAGCATGCCAAAGGCGGTGAACAGCAACACCACTGTAGTCCCCATATCAGGTTCCAGCATGATCAGTGCCGCTGCGAGCAGAACCGGCAGCAGTGGTCTGACAAACCCCCACACACTGGTCGTGACCTCCAGGTGCTTACGCTTGAGATATCCAGCCAGGTAGAGCATCACAAACAACTTCATAAACTCGGAACTCTGCAGATTGAAACCACCCAGTGAGATCCAGCGCTGCGCGCCATTGACAGTACGCCCTACTCCTGGAATCAGCACCAGCACCAGCAGCACAATACCCACAATATAGAGCAGCGGAGCCCAGCGTTCCCAGCGATCAATCGGGATGCGCATGACAATCACAGCTGCTGCCAAACCCAGCATGACGGCAAACAGATGGCGACTAACGAAAAAGTAGGGCGCAGCAGCGTAGCGATGTATGGTTGCCGAGCCCACCATCACGATCCCAAACAGCAACAATGCCAGGGCTGCTGTCAGTAGTGGGTAATCCAGCTGCGGCATCTGCCATATTTTCCCATCTCTCTGTTGCATGATCGCTTCCATCAGGCAAGCCTCCCGACGGCTTCCATGAAAGCTTCGCCACGCTGCATATAATTTTCATACATATCAAAACTGGCGCAGGCTGGAGACAACAACACCCTGTCGCCCGGATGGGCGAGGCCCGCAGCAAGCCTGACGGCATCATTCATATCGACCGCACTAACGCTTGACACAGCCCCGTCGACAGCTTCGTCAATGTGCGATGCATCACGCCCGATCAACACCAGGGCGCGCACATAGGCTGGCAACAGAGCCGCAAGCGGGGAAAAATCAGCCCCTTTGCAATCTCCTCCTGCAATCAGGATGGAGCGGCTCCCGTCCGCCATATCCAGCCCCTCCAGCGCAGCGATAGAGGCGCCGACATTTGTCCCCTT
Source organism: Gammaproteobacteria bacterium (assembly GCA_030594925.1). GTDB lineage: Bacteria > Pseudomonadota > Gammaproteobacteria > Chromatiales > Chromatiaceae > Sva-25. The sequence continues at coordinate 4,779 of JAUVEG010000002.1, read as the reverse complement.
GGAGTCGTTGTACCAGCGCACATGATTGACTTCAGCAACGAACCATGTACGGTGGGCAAGTCCGCGAAAATTCCTGATAGCCAGCAGCATGGCATCCATCGGCAAGCCAACGGCTTCACCAAGCGCCAGCGCAGCCAGCGCATTTGCCTGGTTGTGTTTTCCGGCAGCAGGAATTTCAGAAGTTTGCAGCAGAAGCTGCTCTCCTCTACACAACCACTGCACACCATCGATATCACAGATACCATATTGATCCGGCTGTGGAGCCTGCATGCAAAAGCTGATGGAACGAGCATTTTTAGCCGGCCGCATCGCAGCAGAATCATCCAGATTGACGATCGCAGTTTTGGCATTGCGGTAAATCACCGCCTTTGCCTGCACGTATTCGTCATAAGATTCATAACGATCCAGATGATCAGCGCTGAGATTCAGGATGACGGCCGCTGTTGCCCGCAAGCTGCAAATTGTCTCCAGCTGAAAACTGGAGAGCTCCAGGATATAGAGCTCATTGGCCTCATCCAGCAATTCCAGCACCGGCGTGCCAAGATTGCCTCCAACACCGGCGCGAAGACCGGCAACTTTCGCCATCTCTCCCAGCAGAGTCGTTACCGTGCTCTTGCCGTTGGATCCGGTAATTGCCACAACCGGCACAGAGACCTCTCGCAAAAACAGTTCGACATCACCAATCACCTCGATGCCGCGCGAGATAGCCTGCTCTATCAGCGGCTCTTTCAGGGAGACCCCGGGGCTCACGATCAAACGCTCGGCAGCCTCGAAAACATCTGCTTCAAAAGCACCGGTAAAGAGCGCCACATCCGGAAATTCATCACGCAGCTGCTGTAAACAAGGGGGATGATCACGACTATCGATGACGGCCAGGCGGACATCCCCGCCAGCCAGAAAACGCACGCAGGAGAGCCCGGTAGGCCCCAGACCCACTACCAGGGTCATGGGAGCTCCCACCTGCTGTTTGATCATGTTGCTCTCGATTGCTGTGCTCATTTGTAATCTGTCATCGAAGTTTCAACGTGGCGAGTCCGATCAACACCAGGATAAGACTGATAATCCAGAACCTGACAATGACTCGCGGTTCCGGCCACCCTTTGAGTTCGTAGTGATGATGCAACGGCGCCATGCGAAACACGCGTTTGCCTGTCATTTTGAACGAGGCGACCTGAATAATGACCGACAATGTCTCGACCACAAAAATTCCGCCCATGATCATCAGCACCAGCTCCTGACGCACTGCAACAGCGACCACGCCAAGCGCCGCGCCGATTGCAAGTGCTCCGATATCTCCCATAAAGACCATTGCAGGATGGGTGTTGAACCACAGGAAACCGATGCCTGCGCCCAGCAGTGCTGCGCAAAAGATGGCCACCTCGCCGACCCCGGAGAGATAGGGGATCTGCAAATACTCTGCGAACTTGACGTGTCCAGAGAGGTAGGCAAAAATCATCAAGCCTCCGGCAACCAGGATCGTCGGTACAATCGCCAGACCATCAAGGCCATCCGTCAGATTGACCGCATTGGAGGTGCCAACGATGACAAAGTAGGCCAGCACCACATAGAAGATGCCCAGGTCCAATGCCACATCCTTGAAAAAGGGAACAAACAGCTGTGTCTCCTGCGGCTCTGTTGCGGTGAGGTAGAGCGCCATGGCCGCAGCAAAGCCAAACAGCGATTGCCACAAATATTTATAGCGGGAGGCAAGCCCTTTGGGATCCTGCATGACCAGCTTCTTGTAATCATCCACCAGTCCCACACCGCCGAATGCCAACGTGGTGAGCAGAACGATCCACACATAACGGTTTCCCAGATCCGCCCACAGCAGGGTGCTGACACTGACTGCAACCAGAATCAACGCACCGCCCATGGTCGGTGTTCCCGCCTTGGCGAAATGGCTCTCCGGCCCGTCATTTCGCACCGGCTGCCCCTTGTAGGTGGCAAGCTTGCGAATCATTGCCGGTCCAATCACAAAAGAGACCACCAATGCCGTCAACACACTGAGGATGATGCGCAGCGTCTGATATTGAAAGACGCTGAAGCCACTCTCGAATTGCGCCAGATAGTCAGCCAGATAGATCAGCATCCGATATCCTCATTTGTTGTCAACGCCTCAACAACACGCTCCATACGAGCGGCGCGTGAACCTTTGACCAGTACGATATACTGATCATCCAGTTGTGATTGCAGGGCATTATTCAATGCATCGATGTCATTAAAGGCAAAGCCATTGTCGCCAAAGGCGGCAGCAGCAGCGGCGCTCATCGGCCCGAGCGTATAGAGTCTGTCGATGCCGCGCTGCGCCGCCACTCTTCCAAGATCAGCATGAATGGCTTCAACATCGCCCCCCAACTCGGCCAGATCACCAAGCACCAGCACCCTGCGTGCGGAAAAATCCCCCAGCACAGTTATCGCCGCCGTGACCGAGTCCGGGTTGGCATTATAGGTATCATCAATAATGCGCACTCCTGCAGCACTGCGGCAGGGAAAAAGCCGCCCCGGCACAGGCCGGATTGATTTCAGACCGTCATGGATCAACCTGTGATCAATCTTAAGCGCCACACACACTGCAACTGCTGCAAGCGCATTCATACGATTGTGCTCTCCCGCCAACGGCAGTTGCAACATGAATCGCTGTGCACCGGCATGCACATCAAACTGCTGCTCAAAACCACCCTCATTCCACTCTGCCGTCGATGAGTTTTTTTCAAGCCGCACATCACAGGCCTCGGTTTGGCCGAATGTCATGACCTCATGATCAGCAGCCAGTTCGCGCCACAGCGGCAGCCATTGACTCTCTCCATTACACACAAAAACACCATCCGGGAGGAGTCCATCGACAATCTCGCCCTTGGAGCGGGCAACCCCCTCTATGGAGCCGAAGCCTTCGAGATGGGCGCGTCCGGCATTATTCAGCAACGCCACATGAGGAGAGGTTGTGATACTAAGCTGATGAATTTCACGCGCATGATTGGCGCCCATCTCGATCACCGCAAACTCATGTTCCTGAAGCCGCGTCAGGGTCAGCGGCACGCCTATGTCGTTATTCAGGTTGCCGATGGTTGCGAGCACGCTACCCTGCAGAGATAAAATCGCAGCAAGCATCTCCTTGACAGTGGTTTTCCCATTGCTTCCGGTCACTGCAATAACAACTGCCTCCGATTTGCTGCGCCACGCACTGGCCAGTTGCAGCAAGGCAAGGCGCACATCAGCAACAACGATCTGCGGGATCTCACTCTCGATCTTCCTCTCAACCAATGCGGCAACCGCACCCTGCCCGGCCGCCATTGCCACATAATCATGGCCATCAAAACGATCACCCGGAATCGCTACAAACAGCGCCGCACCATTGAGCGTCCGGCTATCTGTGCTAACGGCATTAAAACGCGCTTCACCGTTGACAACCTCTCCCTGCAGGATCTTTGCCGCTTCGCTGACGGAGAAATCGATCATTGGCCACTCCCTAGGAGCTCTGCAACCACTTCCCTGTCACTGAAGTGATGGCGTTGATCACCAATAATCTGCACATCTTCATGCCCCTTCCCCGCAACCAGCACCAGATCCCCTGCCGCCGCATGCTCTATGGCAGTAGAGATCGCCTGTAGACGATCACGCACAACGCGTACCGGATGCTTCATACCACATAAAATTTGTTCGATAATGACGTCACCAGACTCGCTGCGTGGATTATCATCCGTCACAATAACCCGGTCCGCCAGCTCTTCGGCTACTGCCCCCATCAATGGACGCTTGCCGGGATCACGATCACCGCCACAGCCAAACACGCAGATAAGCTCACCATCACTATGTTCACGGGCAGCAAGCAGTGCATTTTTCAGCGCATCCGGCGTATGTGCGTAATCAACCACGACCAACGGTTGATCCTCACCGCCAAAACGCTCCATACGCCCGGGCACTGCCGGCACACTGGAGAGACGTTTGACCAACTGAACCAGCGGTACTCCTGCCGCAACCAAAGCTCCCGCAACTGACAGCAGATTGTCGACATTAAAGCGCCCGATCAGCGGAGATTCAAGCACCACCTGCTGCTGCTCATAGTGCAGAACCATTTTGAGGCCCTGCCGGGTTTGACGTATGTGTGATGCCCGCAGCTGCGCCTCCAAAGTATTCACGCCAACTGTGATGCAGCGCATTTCCGGCGTGAGACTCTCCCTGATTTTCTGGCCGTACGGGTCATCCATGTTGATCACAACGCAACTCAAACCCGGCTGGTGGAACAACTTCTGCTTGGCTTCACCATACGCCTGCATCGTGCCGTGATAATCGAGGTGATCACGACTAAGATTGGTGAACACCGCCACATCAATATGCGCGCCACCGACTCTCTCCTGATCCAGCGCATGGGAGGAGACCTCCATCGCGACCGCAGTAATGCCTGCTTGCAGATAGTCAGCAAACATCTGCTGCAGCGTAATTGCATCAGGCGTGGTATGCGTTGCCTGCTGAAGAGCAGTTGGCGCGCCATTACCAAGTGTTCCGATCATGGCACAATTTTCCAGCACACCCGCTGTCAGCCAGGCGCAGGTGGTTTTACCATTGGTACCTGTATACCCAATGATCGTCAGCTGCGCAGATGGGTCACCATAGAATCTTGCAGCAATGCGACCCGCATGAACTTTTTCGGCGGCAATCACGGGGATAGCGGCATTCAATGCCTCGATGCGCTCTCTACCCCATTCGTCATCGATTTCAGCCACCACAGCAACGCATCCGGCATCAACCGCCTGTTGCAGATAATCGAGTCCATGCTCACGG
>JAUVEG010000081.1 GCA_030594925.1 Gammaproteobacteria bacterium | reverse complement strand
CTTCCCGGAAAGGTCAGCTTTTCCAGACCAAGCTGCGCCGCGACATCCATCACCGTCATGACAGCCTGAAATGGCGCACTTTTATCGGCTTTCACTGTAATCGGGATATCCGTCTCCCCCCTGGCAATCTCGACGATCGCCCGCTTCAGCAATTGAGGAGAGGGTTCGGCAAGTTCGCGATCATTTACCGACATCATGCCGTTTGCCGCGATCTGTATGGTGAGTTTGACGGCATGTTGGTCTTCAGACTCTTCAGTCTCTATCGAGGGAAGCACAACCTTGATGCGGGCCGAATCTCTGAACGTTGTTGAAACCATGAAAAAAATCAGCAGCAGAAATACCACATCGATCAGCGGCGTGAGATTGACCTTTGGGGTTTTCCTCGGACGCGCACGCAGTTGCACTAATTGTTGCTCCGATGCAGAACATCAACCATCTGCACCGCCTTATCTTCCATATCGAGCAGCAGTTCATCAACCCTTGAGGCCAGAAAATGATGGAACAGCATCGCCGGAATGGCGACGCTGAGACCAGCCGCTGTCGTAATCAGCGCCTGTGAAATCCCGCCGGCGAGCGCACCGGGATTGCCCACACCAGCCGAAACGATCTCTGCAAACACCGAGATCATGCCGAGGACAGTCCCTAGCAGTCCCAGCAGCGGGGTGATATCCGCGATGGTGGCAAGCCCGCCCAGGTAGCGTTCCAGGCCATGGGCCACCTGCCGCCCTACCTCTTCAATCGCCTCTTTCATGACTGCGCGAGGCTGATTCCGGTTCCACAGCGCCGCCGCAAGTATCTGCTCCATCGGTGATTTATCATGCAGCGAATTGATATAATCAGGGGTCAATGTCGCCTGTTTATACTCCCTGTAGACATTCTGTACGACATTGTGGGGGATAACGCGCGTGCGCCGCAAAGCGATAAAGCGCTCAATGATAATCGCCAGTGCAATCACAGAACAGAGCAGTATCGGCACCATCAGCCAACCGCCCGCACGAACCAGTTCAAACACTCCTCTGCCCCTGTTATTCTGGCTAGAACTTGTAGCCGAAGAGCATGCTCCAGCCGCTCAGATCCTCGCCAAAGAGGACGTTGACTCCCACGCTGAGACTACTGACAGTGACTGGCAACTTCAGTTGTGACGCAAGTTTTTGTGGATTGGTGCGCAGCGAAAAACCCACCTCGTTGAAGTAGCTGAACCCCAGCACATCCCTGTTGGAACCGAGAAAAGTAGTATTTCCCAGATGCAGAACACCATCCATTGGATACCCTGCGATAGAGAAGCCCAACGGGTGACCGATATCCACCTTGAAGGTGAGATTATCTGTCGATTCATCAAAATCCTGGAAATCCGTGCTGCTGTCGTATGTTGAGACATAGCTGTGGGTGTAATAGGCATCTGCAATCAGATCAAAATCTCCGCGGAGATCCCCCTTGTATGAGAGTCCGAGAATGCCGCTGAAGATCATCGCATCGAGATCCCAGTTATAATGCTGGTCGTAACCTGCCGGTGGTGGCGGAGTCCCCTTGAAGTCAGCTTCATTTTCAAGAGACGCAATTCCCAGGCCGATTCCCGGAACAAATGAAAAGCCATTTCCAAGCGGAATGCGGGCGCCGATGCCAATACCGCCTCCAAAGGAGGTCCACTCTGAATCAATCACACCCGCATTCAAGCTCTGATCCTGTTGCGCCTTCATATAACTGAGGGTTCCACGCAGAATCAGCTTGCCGTCCCAACCATCGACATCAAACTCATGCTGCAGCGGCAGTTTGTAGATATCATAGGTCGTATCACCCAGATCTTCCTCGACGTCGAATGTGGCTGCGGCAATACCCGGTTCCGTTGCAAAAGTCAGCAACTGCGCATATTGCGCCCCTGAAAACGGTTTCCCAAGCGCCTGCACCTGGGTTGCAGCGACACAGAGTCCGGTCACAAGGAGGAGCCTGGGAAAATATGCGGTGATATTCATGGAGTTACCTGTTTGTATTATGGGGAATCATGCAACTTGGAAGTATAACACCGACTGTAACTCCTGACGGCAATGAATCGCGATCCAACAACCAAAACAGGCGCTGTAGAGCCCCTTGCAAAATTCCCAAAAGCTGTCATTTCGACTGAAAGGAGAAATCTTAAGTCATTGACAAATAAGATCTCTCACATTCGTTCGAGATGACAAAACTAACGATTTACGAGTTTTTCAAGAGCCTCTGTATACTGCGAGACAGTATTAATAATCCCACCCGACTCCAATGAAAGAAGCCGTTTACAGATTCAATCCTGAAGCTGAGCTCTATATTGACGAAGGCTGTTACATCACGGAACTATGCAATACGGCGGATGACGCCGGCCTCTCGATCGCGAGGGCGTGCGTCAAACCCGGAGCAACAACCCGCTGGCACCGTCTCAAAGCGACAACTGAACGCTATGTCATTCTCGAAGGAACCGGTTATGTTGAAGTTGGCGAGAGCCTGCAGAAAGATGTTGGCGCCGGTGATGTGGTACTGATTCCACCAATGTCCCGCCAACGGATTACCAACACCGGTATTGACGATCTGGTTTTTCTGGCCATCTGCACTCCCCGGTTTGAGGATGGTGTTTATGAAGATGCCGGGGGAGTGAAAGATATACATCCCCTCTCCCTTTCGGGAGAGGATTAGGGTTAGGGTTAGGCTGAGGGTGAAGGAGACATAGCGCCGCCTCAGAGCGAGGCAGCAGAAAAGGTATCGCAGTTATTGATCTTGCCGCCGATGATTCCCTTTTTGAACCAGCGCACCCGCTGCTCTGAAGAGCCATGCGTAAAGGAGTCTGGCCTCACCGTGCCGCTGGAGCGGCGCTGCATCGCATCGTCACCAATGGCTGTCGCCGCAGTCAACGCCTCTTCGATATCACCCTCCTCGAGAAACTGTTTGGCTCTCTGGGTGCGATTGGCCCACACCCCGGCAAAACAGTCGGCCTGCAACTCCAGGCGCACAGCGGCCGAGTCGGCGCCATGCCGGTCTCTACCCACCTGCTTGTCGATACCCAGCAGGTGCTGCACATGATGCCCCACCTCGTGCGCCACCACATAGGCCTGGGCAAAGTCTCCCGGCGCCTTGAATTTGCGCTTCATCTCGCGGTAAAAAGCCAGGTCGATATAAACCTTCTGATCACCCGGACAGTAAAAAGGCCCCATCGCCGCCTGCGCAGTCCCGCATGCCGATTGCACCGCTCCGGTGAACATCACCAGCTTAGGCTCGGAATAACGTTTGCCCATTTCAGCAAACACCTCCTTCCAGGCATCCTCCGTATCGGCCAGAATGGTCTCAACCATGGCGGCCAGCTGCTGCTCCTCTGCAGTCGGTTTGTAATCCGTCTGTTCGACCCGAGTTTCACCACCGCTCAACTGGTTGCCGACATCCATCACCATTTTCGGGTCTAATCCGAAATACATGGCGACCAGCCCCAGCACAATAACACCAATGCTCAAGCCGCCTTTGCTCACCATGCGCGAGCCGCGACGATCCTCGACATTGGAACTCCTTCTACGATTCTGCCATCTCATTGAAATTTTCTCCTCTAGTGGGTATTTGATAACACAGATCTATTATTTGGAATATGATTTTCTAACCAATCGAGCCTGATCCTGATGATGGCCTTACAGGCGCCCTGCACCGGGTCATTCAGCAGCAGGCTCGATAGTGATCAACTTCTCCTCAAGCAACTTATCCAATAGCTCGTTCAGATCCTTTTCCAGCTCTTTTTCATCCACATCATACTCTTCAAGCATGGTATCAAAGACTTTCTGAAGGCTGTTATTCTCCTGAAGAAGCTGCCAGATGCGCGTACCGACTGCATCGAGGCCGAAATAGCTTTCGCTCTGCAGATCGAGTAGTACAGTTTCACCGCTCACCTACTGTGAAAGAACTTCCGTGGAGATAGTGAATGTGCTGGATAGTGGAATCGCCATGGTTAAATCGCGTTATTAAGGTGCGGGCGATTGTAATAGAAGCCGGATGATTTTTCCAGATGAAGTGGCGTTGGTAGTCCCCAAACCCCTTGCCGATAGCGTAGCCCAACGGTTTTACTACAAATTACAGAGCCTCTTGCAAAACCCCAATAAGTTGTCATTTCGACTGAAAGGAGAAGTAACTTCTCAATAAGTCCGTGCATTAATTAAGTCTGTACAGGGTTATTGAGATGTTACGAAGTTACAGCCTCAACTCCTATGTTATTGAATATGTTAACGCCTACAAAGCCTCCATCAAACCAGGATTTCCTCGGAGGCAATATCCAATAGCGCAGACAGGACGTTTATTACATCTCTCTCTTCTTCAACCATCAATCGTCGGGTTATCTCAGAAGCCACCTCCTTCAAGGCATTCAAGCATGTATCGTAGAGAGCGTGCGCCTCTTTAGCTGACAAATCGCAACATTCGATCCCAAATCGTATCAAATGTTTTTTTCCCCACCATTTTTTACTTCCCAGAAGGTGCAGTGCAGGGATATCATTTTTTATATAAACAGCGGTACTAACGACATCATAGGCGGGCGCCAATTTAATCTCATCAAGATTCCCATAGATCAGGCCGAAGTTTTTAAGGTGTGCATCTCCATTTCTGACAAGATAGTTGATAATGATCATTTTAAAATACTGCTGCAATGACTTTTTTTTGTATTTTGGCGAAACGAATATCTTAATGGTGTTCGCCACTTGCTCATAAGACCCTTCATACTTGTCGTCCCGCTGTTTCGCTTGCAGAACACACATATCTTCAAAGCCCAGATATTGACCACTGCGTGTCACATCGAAGCGTTTCATGATAAAAAGCTGATTGTCGTCTGACAAATAAAACTCGGGCACATCGACATTGGCTTTCTTCAGCACCGACATACAATAAAACTCATTGATCGCCAGTTGAGGATAATCGTCACCCCAGGATTTAACAATATAGTCTTCCACAGAGAGTGTCGCTTTATCCTGGACTCTGGCTATGATTTTCGGCTGTACACCGGAGAGCGCGGAAGTCAGTGCAAACTTTTTGACCAGTTCTATGAAAAGCGTTTTTCTTTGAGGATGTAATAGATGCTCAAGGGTCAGGTTTTGCAGGCCACCTGTCATGGGTTTTGTGTAACTCAAACGCCCTTTGATGTTTCCAGACATCACTAACAACAGACCAAAATCATCCATTCTGGTAATTTTAGAAAAGTGCTTTTTTATAATTGAGAGTAAATATCCTTCGGGGAGATGCATCTCAAAAACAGGAAAGAGTTTCCCATGGACATAACTCTTGCCCCTGACTGGCATTGTCAGAGAGATATAAGCATTTTTACACATGCTGTTATCACTAACAGCATAGGTAAAGATATACTCCCCGTTTTCTCGAACGAGTTCGCCCACATTCTGTTCATCGACAACAACCGTTAAATTATTCTCCATCCGCAGACTCTTGAATATGCTTCAATTCATCAAAGGTGGGGTAAGGAGATTTTTCAACCAACGACAACTCAAAGCCAAGATAATCAACAATTTGCAGTATTATTTTTATGCCTACATTGGAGCTACGGCCATTTTCAAGCGCACTGATGGTCGCTCTTGATATATTCAAATCCTTTGCTAACTGTTCCTGACGTATTTTTTGCCGCTTTCTTAAAACAGATATTTTGTGTCCAAATTCATTCACATCCATCAAAAACGCCTCATTCTGCATAATATATTTGACATTTAGACACTTTTTTTATTTTTTGTCAAATATATTTGTCAGTCATCCTCCTGTGAGTGGCTGATTTGTTGAAATCAGGCCATCAAAACTCTTTACTGAAGAGTTGTCCATTAATAACTTCCCTGATAGTGCGCTGCGCCCTCCCCTATCAGGAATCAGGATGTGGCTATACATAACCAAAAGGGATGCTTACCAAATTATCATCGATCAAAGCGAGTCGCTCTGTATTGCTGACAACAATCCCATAGGAGCAATTAAAATCATTGATAAACCCCTGTATGCCGCGCAAAGAGCGTAAAGATACTTTTTGGCCATATTTTATTTCTACAGGTATTAATCCAAATTCACCTTCTAAAACCAGGTCAACCTCGGCGCCTGCACTGGTTCTATAATGGAAATAATCAAAGGAAACTCCCTGGATAGTTAAACCTCGAAGCAGGTTTTCTATCACCATTGACTCCCATGAATGTCCCATAGCCGGGTGGGCCAGCAAATCATCAAGATTTTGCAGATGAAGAAAGTGATTTAATAGTCCGGAATCCCTTAAATAGCCTTTAGGATGTTTGACAATGCGTTTTTGAGAATTTTTTTCATAGGCTGGAATATGGCGCCACACAAAAGTACCATGAGCGATATTAAAATACTCACGCGCTGTAGGCTGGGAAACTCCAAGGGTTCGCGCTACCTGGGAATAATTGATGA
>JAUVEG010000213.1 GCA_030594925.1 Gammaproteobacteria bacterium | reverse complement strand
GAAGATACTGGCCAGTCAGCAGGCGGCGCAAAAAATTCTATTGATCCTGACCGATGGCAAGCCCAACGATCTGGATAAATATGAAGGCCGCTACGGCATCGAAGATACCCGCATGGCGGTCCTCGAGGCCCGGGAGATGGGGCTGCAGCCCTTCTGCGTCACCATCGACACCGAGGCAAAGGATTATCTTCCCTATCTCTTCGGCAGCCGCTCCTGGGTGCTGGTGCACGACGCTGCAGAGCTGCCGCGCAAGCTGCCGATGCTCTATGCCAGATTGACGAATTGAGGCAGATTTGTCACTTTCGTCGAAATGATAATCAAGGCTTTTTCCCGGAAGGACAAACAAGGGCTTCGGCCCCGTATCATCATGACCAGGCTGAAGCCTCGGGAACTCTGAATGCATCGAAGGGATGGGGGTTTGGGGGAAGGGACGAACAAAAACCAGCTATAACCCATTGATAATTGACCCTTCCCCCATGGAAAAACTTGAAAGGGAGTTCTGATTGAAGCGCAAGCGATTCGATCAGAACTCCCTTAGTAAAGCTTCGAGCTCACTTTGCTGGAGAGGGTGCTGCAGTATGCCGTGCAGGGGATAGATGCTGTTGAGATGGCCAACATGCTGATGTTCTGACTGAGTGACAAAGATGATCACTTTGGCGCGGGGCGCATATTTCGGCAGACTGTATAGCAGCACATCGAGATTACTGATATGTACGCCGGCATAGTTGTTCCCATAGCCGTAGAAAAATTCAGCCACAATGAAATCCGGAGCCTCCCGCTTTAACAGCTTGAGGGCGTTACGAACGGAGTTGACCTTGTGTTCGCTAATTCCCAGTCGCTGGTAGAGGCTGGATAATCCAGGGTGGGTTGGCGATTCGATAATTGAAAGCAGGTTCAGCAACGGTTTGTTATCGAGGCGTCTATTTACACGGGGTTGAGCGGTGGTAATAGTCATACTTGTGCAATCTGGATGTCAATGCCCACGCCTTCTGATGCGAGAGAGGTTCCTGCTGTGGAAAAACGATTCTGACATAGAGGTCCTTGCAGTGATCGACGACGATGGACTGCAGCACTCTCTCAGCCTCATCAAGTGTCATCGGTGGTGAAAACGCGCTCTCTCCAGGGCGTTTGACGATAAATCTGTCATCACCGAAGCGGCTGGTATAGCGGAAGTCAACAACATGTTTTTTCTTACTGCTGCGAGCAGGTTTAACGAGCTTGTCGTACTTGACCCTGAGCTCGGAGTAGTCACCCTCCAGGCCTGACAGATCATCCTGCGAACTACTCAATCTCTGCCGTAGCGCAGCAAGGTTGGTAGCAATGCTCTCGTTCTTCTGCTGCAAGCCCTCCACCAGGGTGCGCTTCTCGCTCAGTTCACTCTCACTTCCTGTGAGCTTTTCCTGCATGGCACTGACTGTCTCATTGAGCTTTGCGAGGAGCTGGTTAAGCCGGACGGTCTCCTGCTCGAGTTGTGAGCGTTCATCGGTGAGTGTATCGATTGAGGCAAGATGCTGTGATGCCGTCGATTCACGTTGTGACGCCAACTGCTGTGCTGCGCCCAGCTGTTCGGTGGAGATCCCCAGTTTCTGCTCTATCTCACGGATCCTCTCGAGGGATTGCTTATGTTGTTGTTGGACTTTTTCAAGCTCTTGCTTTGATAGGCGATGGTCTGTTGCGAGCTTCTCTTTGTGCTGCTGAAGCTGTGCAATTTGCTGTTGGCTCTCATCTGTTGCAGATGTGAGTTGTGATACTTCCGAACGGCTGCTTTTCAGTGCATCACTTGTTTCAGCCAGCTCGGAGCTAGTACTGGTGATTCTCTTGTGTGCTTCATCCAGTGACTCTTGTGATGTCAACAGGGCTGCCTTCGCCTGTTTCAGTTCGCCCTGGCTCTGTTCTGCTGCGATGCTGCTCGTATTCAGTTGTTCCTGTACCTGCTGCAGCTGTGTACGGCTTTCATCGAGCTGTGAATCCTTGTTTTTCTGAACAAGCTTTAACTCCTCGAGTTCGCTCTGCCGGCGTTGCTGTTCGGCCAGCAGCGAGCTTTTCTGCTGCTCCAGCTGCTGCAGATCCTGCCGCACGGAGTCAAGCGACTTCTCTCCCTCTTTGAGCTGCTCTTCAAGTTCTCTGTTTTTCTCGCTGCCGAGGCGTTGTGCAGCTGTTGATTGCTCGAGTTCCCCGCGGAGTTGTGCTTGTGCCGCCTGCAGGCTGCTTTTTTGCTCATCCAGTTGCGTAATGTCGGTCTGCTGCTGACGGCTTTTCTCTCTGAGGGTTTCAAGAATTTGCTGCAGAGAGACGACTTTGGTGACATTTTCTTCAAGTTTTTTGGCAAGCACCGCCTTGATTTTTGCCGATTCAGTAGCCTCTGCGGTTGCCAGACGTTCTGCAGCCAGTGTTTCTGTCAGCTGTCTGACAAGATCCGTATTGCGCGTAATCAGCACAATCATCGCAAGCAGGAAGATCATCACGATCACTGTCATGATGTCGGTAAACGAGGGCCAGAAGCTCTCGTTATGCTCGCTGCTCTCGCGGTTCAGGCGGAGATCGACAAATCCGTCACTCATCGTTTTCTTTCTCGTGCTCGATACGGAAACCGTGGCGCAGAATGGTTTTCAACTCCTCCATGTGTGTCGGAAATGCGTCCGTCTGGGTTTTAAAGCTGATAACAGCCTGCGCCATGGCGTGCTCCATGGCGCCAAACTGTTTCTGGGAATGATCCATGCTTTTGGTCAACTTCTGCAGCATAGTCACCAGGTGACTGAGTTCATAAACAATGCTTTCATTGGTGACCTGGAATTTGGGCGACAGGTAAGCCGTTGTGACCTGTTCAATGCCGCTCACCAGGTTTGTCTGTACATTGGTCAATTTGAGATAGAAGTATCCAAAGTAGAGGTAACAGGCAATTGCAGTCATGGTGGTCGACAGCGCCGTTGACATGCCGTGGATAACGAGCCCCATTCCGCTCGAGTCAACACTGCCTTCAAACATGCTGGATGCGCCGATCAATGCGATGGAGAGCGAAACAATGGTGCCGAAAACACCGGTCAGGATGAGAACGTTATTGATGTATCGGGGAAGATTGATTCTGGTGCTTTCATTGGCTACCAGCGTTGATGCGAGTGCGCCGTGATTGATCGGGGTGCGACTCTCGTAGAGGCGCTGCATCATCAGGTAGCGGGTGCTGATCATGTTGCTGGCGCTCATCTCCTGCAACGGATTGTCCGGATCCTCCTGCATGTTTCCCATGAAGGTATTGAGTGCTTTCTCTTCACGCGCATAGCCGGCCAGGGCAACGATAATGCGGAACATGCCAAGCATGAAGAGCACCAGGATGAGGCTGTTGATAATGATGCCTACATCGGAAATCTGGTTAGTCAAATAGATGTCTTTGATTTTTCCGTATTGCCAGGTAATTAATAACACGGCAATAATGCCGGATAACAGCATTTGCAGCAGTACTGAACGGCTGTAGGCACGACGAAACTGAATGATCTCCAAGATGGTACTCCGGGATGGGGATTGCAGGAAATTGCTGGTCGCTATTTTAGCATAAACTTATAAGTGGAGTGCTTGCCGGGAGCACTCTGATCAAGTTGTTGCGTATCTCGATCAGAGCCTTCCCACAGATTTTTCTATGCAGGGTTATATATCAATGGGTTATAAGAAATATTCG
>JAUVEG010000294.1 GCA_030594925.1 Gammaproteobacteria bacterium | reverse complement strand
GAGTTCGACCAAGTTGAGTTTCCAGTTGCCTATATGCTTGAGACATTTGCGCTGCGCCATTTTTCAAGAAAGCCACTACAGCATATTGTGGCTGAATTCCCTGACGCTACAATATGCAGAGATTATTGTCTGAAAATGTTTACAGTCCAAATGCCACACGCTTTGTTGAAACTTGAATATCCCCACTTCATGTACTATTCTCGGCGCAAGGCGCTGCATCCGCTAATAATAAATTTCTACCTTTAAATTATGGCATACATCTATCTCGCTATTGCGATCGTAGCGGAAGTCGCCGCGACCAGCGCCTTGAAAGCATCTGAAGAGTTCACACGGCTTGTCCCAAGCCTGATCGTCGTCGTTGGATACGGCGTTGCATTTTATCTGTTGACACTGGTGCTGAGATCGATTCCTGTCGGCATCACCTATGCGCTCTGGGCCGGTGTGGGAATCGTGCTGGTGGCGATCGTCGGTGCTGTACTCTACAAACAGATTCCTGACACGCCGGCAATCATCGGCATGGGACTGATCGTTGCAGGTGTGGTGGTCATCAATCTCTTTTCAAAAACACTCTCTCATTGAAGACGTGCGGGCAGCTATGCTGAGTTCTATTCAATGAGTCCACTCGTCGTCGCCTGGTCGATGTGCGCCTCTGCGTGCCTGATGCTGGGATTGATGCATCTGCTGTTCTGGTTCCGGGACCGGAAAGTCAGCGCCTACCTGTTGTCAGCGCTGATGGGGTTCAGTGCAGCAGCCAGTGCGCTGCTTGAACTCGCCATGTTGACGACCGAATCGGTGCAGCTTTACAGTGAGCTGTTGCTCTGGGGAAATCTCGCCATTTGTATGATCCTGGTTCCGATGGTGTGGTTTGTCTATCAATATTTTCAGACTGGCAGGCGCTGGCTGGCGATAACCATTACGCTGCTGTGGAGCATTGGCATGCTCATCAACTTTCTCATGCCGGGCAACCTGACTTTCGAGCATATTACTGAATTGAAGCGCCTGACCTCCTTTTGGGGCGAGCAGTTTTCACTGCCGGTCGGTGAGTTGAATCCATGGAGGCTGTTGGCGGATATCGCTTCACTGTTGATCCTCGTCTATACTCTCGATGCCACTCTCCAGCTATGGCGCCGTGACCGCAGCAAGCGCGCGTGGGTCGTGGGAGGATCAATCATCATTTTTATCCTCCTGGCCGGGATACATACTCCGCTGGTGGATGCCGGAGTCGTTGCAACCCCCTACATGATCAGCTTCTCGTTCCTCGCGATTGTGTTCGCATTGAGCTACCAGGTCGTGGTCGATGCGGTAAAGGCCTCAAGTTATGAACAGGAACTGCAGCAAACACGGCGCAATCTTGATCGCTATGCGCGGGTTAATTTGCTGGGCGAGTGCACTACCATGCTTGCACACGAGCTGAATCAGCCGCTGACCGCCATTCTCAGCAATGCCCAGGCTGCGTGCCGCTATTTGGATTCAGAGACGCCTGAAATGGATGAAATCCATGAAATCCTCGACGATATCGTGCGTGACGACAAGCGCGCCAGCGGCATCATCCACGGACTGCGTAACATGCTGCAAAATGAGGAGGTCGTGCGACAACGATTCGATCTGAACGAAGCAGCGAGGGAGGTCACAGCAATCCTTGGCAGTGAGTTTAGGGAGAAAGGTATCGAACTCACAGCACACTATGCACCGGCTCTGCCATCTCTCTATGCCGGGCGCGTCGAGATACAGCAGGTGATACTGAATCTACTGGTCAATGCAGCCAGGGCGGTGGAGGAGGGTGGCAACGAAAGTCGCAAGATTTCCCTGCGAACCCGTGTTGCCGATGCTGCGGTGCAAGTTGAAGTTCAGGATTCCGGTCCGGGTATCGCGGACGAACTGTATGACTCCCTGTTCAACACCTTTG
This sequence comes from Gammaproteobacteria bacterium, assembly GCA_030594925.1. Classification (GTDB taxonomy): domain Bacteria; phylum Pseudomonadota; class Gammaproteobacteria; order Chromatiales; family Chromatiaceae; genus Sva-25. Next base: position 941 of record JAUVEG010000294.1, on the reverse strand, counting down.
TTTCCGACAGGGAGGATCGGCTGGGTATGGGCTTGGCTATCTGTCAGCGTATTATCGAGGCCTATGGTGGGAGCATCCGGGTCAAAAATATTGAATCCGGCGGAGCGCTGTTTGTTTTTACGCTGGCGGTGGAGTTATGACGAAGGAGGATGGAGTGGATATGTCAGGGAAACGGATATTTGTGATCGATGATGATTCTTCCGTGTGCAAAGGGCTCTCCCGCCTGCTGTGCTCGGCGGGGTATGAGACAGAGATTTTCCATTCGGCGACTGACTATCTTGAACGCGATCCCTACGAGGGGGTCGGCTGCCTGGTGCTCGACATCCGCATGCCGCAGTTGAGTGGAACCGATCTGCAGCTGCGCCTCAACGAACAACATAGCGACCTTCCGATTATCTTCCTCACCGGGCATGGCGATCTGCCGATGGGCATCAAGGCGATGAAGCGGGGCGCAGAGGACTTTCTGACCAAGCCCGTGGATGAGGTGGCGTTGCTGGATGCTGTCCAGCGGGCATTGGCTCGACACCGGGCTGTTCGCGCTGAACGCCTGGAGTGTGCCGATGCGCTGGCGCGACTGGATACGCTGACTCTGCGGGAACTCGAAGTATTGCAACATATTCTTGGCGGCGCCATCAATAAAAGAATCGCTGAAGATTTATCGATCTCTGAGAAAACCGTCAAGGCCCACCGCGCAAAGGTGATGGCGAAAATGGCCGCATCCACACCAGCGGAGCTGGGGGGGATTTGCGCCTCGCTGGATATCACGCTGAAAATCACACCCTCTCAGTAACTCCGTTCTGAGTGTAGATGGTTACGAGAACCCGCACTTCACCCGAGAAGGTTGCTTGATTAAGGAAACTCTGATCAAGTCGCTACGCGCCTTGATCAGAGCATTCCCACAAGTTTATCTATGGGGGAAGGGGAGTAAATCAATGACTTAC
>JAUVEG010000115.1 GCA_030594925.1 Gammaproteobacteria bacterium | reverse complement strand
GCGATGGCATTCATCTTCAGGAACTCCTCTCTTGGGACGGTTTCAGCTCCCAGGGTGAGCAGGTGGGGAGTCTCCATCTGGCAATCAATGAAATGAAAGCCATATTGCTGCAGCTTGCGCGCCAATGCAACCAGTGCAATTTTGGATGCATTGCTCACGAGGCTGAACATCGATTCTCCATAAAAGGCGCTGCCGATGGCGACGCCATACAATCCGCCGACCAGGTTTTTTTCATGCCACACCTCCACCGAATGGGCATAGCCATGATGATGGAGCTCAATATAGGCGTCGATCATCTCATCGATGATCCAGGTGCCGGGCTGACCGTGACGGGGGGTTGCAGCGCAGTGTGAGATGACGTCACTGAAGGCTTTGTCAAATGTGATCCGGTGGTCGTCCCTGCGCAGGGTCTTCCGCAGGCTGCGTGAAACATGTATTTTCTCAGGGAACAGCAGCAGACGCGGGTCGGGCGACCACCACAGAATGGGTTCCCCGGCGCTGAACCAGGGGAAAATCCCCGAGCGATAGGCATTCGCCAGTCGCTTGACGCCGATGTCGCCGCCTATGGCCAGCAGTCCGTTTGGTTCGGTCTCGGCCAGCCGGGGATCAGGGAATTCACTGTCGCTGGCGGTATCGTCCAGAGAGAAGAACATCAGGCAAGCGAGTTTGCAGTCGTCAGTATGCAGTAGGCAGGTTCATGCCCTTACTGCAAACTGCCAACTGAAGACTGCAAACTGTGTTTTTAAGACTCCAGCGCATCCAGATATTTCTCGGCATCCAGCGCAGCCATGCAGCCATTTCCGGCCGAGGTGATCGCCTGGCGATAGACGTGGTCCATGACGTCGCCGGCGGCAAAAACGCCCTCGATGGAGGTTTGGGTGGCGTTGCCGTCGATGCCGCTGTGGACTTTGAGATAGCCGTTGTGCATCTCCAGCTGGCCATCGAATAGAGCAGTATTGGGTTTGTGCCCGATGGCGATGAATACTCCGTGCAAATCAAGATCCTTGCTTGAGTTGTCTTTGACATTTTTCAGGCGCATGCCGGTCACGCCGCTGTCGTCGCCCAGGACCTCTTCCAGCACGGAGTCCCATTCGATGGTGATGTTGCCATTTTCAGCTTTGTCGAGAATCTGATGCTGGAGGAATTTTTCTGCGCGCAACTCGTCACGGCGATGCACCAGGGTGACGTGATCCGCAATATTGGAGAGATAGAGCGCCTCTTCAACAGCCGTATTGCCGCCGCCGATCACGCCGACCTTCTGGTTGCGATAGAAAAAGCCGTCACAGGTGGCGCAGGCAGAGACGCCTTTGCCCTTGAAGGCCTCTTCCGACTCCAGACCCAGATACATGGCGGATGCGCCGGTGCAGATGATCAATGCATCGCATGTGTACTCCTGCTGGTCGCCGCTGAGTTGAAAGGGCCGCTGGCCGAGGTCTGCCTTATTGATGTGGTCGAAGATGATCTCGGTTTCAAATCGCTCCGCATGCAGGCGCATGCGCTCCATAAGGTCCGGACCCTGCACTCCTTCATGATCACCGGGCCAGTTATCGACGTCGGTGGTGGTGGTCAGTTGTCCACCTTGCTCCATGCCGGTAACCAGAACGGGATTGAGATTGGCGCGTGCGGCGTAAACTGCGGCTGTATACCCGGCGGGACCGGATCCAAGGATCAGAAGTCGACAGTGCTTGCTTTCACTCATGTATAATTCTCCAAAATCAAGATGGCCCGACAGGCTTGTTCGGGCAGATTTTTTCTATGTTACGGAATGGAGTCAAAAGGGTAAAGGAATTCATTGAAATTGATTGAGTTATCTAATATCTCGATTGTTTTGTGCATGTTACGCACGGACTTGTTGAGAAGTTACATTATTTAGAGACAAAAGTTTGAATATAATGAGGAATAGTCATCGTGTCCTGGAGTGAGTTGGTCAATAGTAATGAGAGGGGAGTCAGCGAGCGTCTCAGAGAGGGGGCTTTCTGGCTGATTGTCGCTGTTGCAGCCTACTTTTTTCTCACATTTATCACCTATTCGCAGGATGATCCAGGCTGGTCATACCAGGCTGATCGAGAAAATATCCATAATCTGGGTGGGGCGGCAGGCGCCTGGTTCGCCGACGTTTTTTTCTCGTTATTTGGTATCTTTGCCTTTCTGTTTCCGGTGATGCTGGTGTGGAGCGGCTGGCTGATTCTCAAGGAGCGCACCGTTGATGACCGCATGAATACGCCGCTGCTGATGCTGCGCTTGAGCGGCTTTGTATTGACGATCATCGGCGGCTGCGGACTGGGCGCCCTGCATCTGAGGGATTTCGGCCTGAAACTGTCAGAGGGAGCGGGGGCGGGAGGCATTCTCGGCAAGATGCTGGAGTCGATGCTGGTGGATGTGCTCAGTTCAACGGGCGCGACGCTGCTGCTGGTAGCGATTTTTGTGGCGGGAGTTACTCTCTTTACCGGTGTCTCCTGGTTCATGATTATGGAGGCGGTAGGCGGACTCGTCCTGGACGGTTATGAACGTGTTCTCTCCTGGTTCAGCAAGCGCCAGGAGCACAAGGAGGAGAAGATTGCGGCGCAGCGTCTCAAAGAGGAGCGCATCGTCGCGTTGAAAATAGACCGCAAAAAGGCAGAGACCAGAAAACCGCCGAAAATCGAACCGGTCATCCAGAAGATCAAAAGCAGCATCAGGGTCGAGAAGGAGAAGCAGACGACCCTCTTTGAAGCGGACCCCAACACCGTGTTGCCGCCGTTGTCCCTGCTGGATGAACCCGGAGAGCGGGTGCAGCAGTATTCAGACAAGGCGCTGGAGATGATGTCGCGGCAGCTTGAACTGAAGTTGTCGGATTTCAAGGTGGATGTCTCGGTAGTGGCTGTCCATCCCGGGCCAATCGTCACACTCTATGAGCTGGAGTTGGCGGCAGGCACCAAGGCCAGCAAGGTAACAGCGCTGGCAAAGGATCTGGCGCGTTCCCTGTCGGTCATCAGTGTGCGTGTGGTCGAGAATATCCCCGGTAAATCGGTGATCGGCATCGAGATTCCAAATGAGCACCGGGAGATTGTCTATCTCAGCGAAATACTGCGCTCCGAAGTCTATGACAAATCCCGCTCGGTGATGACCTTGGGAATGGGCAAGGATATTGCCGGAAATCCGACCGTGGCCAATCTTTCCAAGATGCCGCATGCGCTGATCGCAGGCACCACGGGTTCCGGTAAGTCGGTCGCTGTGAACGCCATGATCCTCAGTCTGCTGTTCAAGGCCAAGGCGGATGAGGTGCGTATGATCATGATCGACCCCAAGATGCTGGAGTTGTCGGTGTATGAAGGCATCCCGCATCTGTTATGCCCGGTGGTCACGGATATGTCCGAGGCGGCCAATGCACTGCGCTGGTGCGTGGCCGAGATGGAGCGGCGTTACAAATTGATGTCGGCGATGGGAGTACGTGGCATCGCCGGCTATAACAAGAAGGTCCGGGATGCCGAGAAGGCTGGCGAGCCATTGAAAGATCCGCTCTTCGTAGTTGACCCCAATGCTTTGCTGGATGAGGATGCCGAGCCACCGGAGATTCCGACGCTGAGCAAAATGCCGTTTATCGTGGTTGTTGTCGATGAGTTCGCTGACATGATCATGGTGGTTGGTAAAAAAGTTGAGGAGTTGATCGCCCGGCTGGCGCAAAAGGCGCGTGCTGCAGGGATTCACCTGCTGCTGGCAACCCAGCGGCCATCTGTAGATGTCATCACCGGTTTGATCAAGGCCAATGTGCCGACCCGCGTTGCCTTCCAGGTCTCGTCACGCATCGATTCGCGCACCATTCTTGACCAGCAGGGCGCCGAACATCTGCTGGGGCATGGCGACATGCTTTATCTGCCACCGGGCACCAGCATCCCGCAGCGCCTGCATGGCGCTTTTGTGGATGATCACGAGGTGCATAATGTGGTCGAGTTTCTGAAACAAAACGGTACCGCGAGCTATGTCGAAGAGATTCTCAACGAGCCATCCGAGGCGATTCCGGGGTTGTCGCCGGAGGCCTCCGGCGTCGATGTGGAGGATAGTGATCCGCTGTTTGACGAGGCGGTGCAGATCGTGACAGATACGCGCCGCGCCTCCATCTCGGGCGTGCAGCGCCGTCTTAAAATCGGTTATAACCGGGCTGCGCGCATGATCGAGGAGATGGAGCGTATCGGCATTGTCACGCCACCTGAAACCAATGGCTCCAGAACCGTGCTGGCTCCACCACCTGTCGAGGGTTAATTACGTGCGTAGATTTCTAGCGAGACCAGGTTTCGGACTTACACTGCATGAAAAACTTATAGCCTCTCGCCAAGGCGCAAAGCCCGCCAAGAAAATCCTTGGCGTCTTGGCGTCTTGGCGAGAGTTTTTATTAATATTATTGATGTCAATGCTGTCTCTGTTTTCAGCTCCGCTGTATGCAACGTCGCTGGACAGGTTTCTCACCGGGCTGAAAACCATGCAGGCGGATTTTGTGCAGAGTGTCGAGTCGCAGGGCGGCAGTCAATCTACATCACAAAACGGCGTGTTCTATCTCAAGCGTCCGGGTAAATTTCGCTGGGATTACGCCGGCAAGGATGCGCAGTTGATCGTTGCTGACGGCAGGACAGTGTGGCTGCTGGATCGTGATCTCGAACAGGTCTCACACCAGCCGCAAAAAATGGCGCTGCGCGGCACGCCGGCGCAGCTGCTGTCACAGGGAGAGAAGGTCGACAAACATTTCACAATTCTGCGTGAATATAAACGCGACGGGCTGGAGTGGATGGCGCTCGCTCCCGTTGACAAAGATAGCCAGGTTGAGGAGGTGGATGTTGCTTTTCGTGACAACAAGCTGATGAAGCTGGAGATGACAGACAAACTCGGCCAGCACACCAGGTTCAGCTTCAGCAATGTGAAGCGAAACCCTGTTCTCAACAAAAGCCTGTTTAAATTCAAGGCGCCGCCGGGTTTCGATGTCTGGGAACACTGATCTGTTCGATCAGCAGGAGGGGCAATTCAGGCCGCTTGCCGATCGTATGCGGCCGCGCAATCTGCACGAGTTCTACGGGCAGCTGAACATCGTCGGCGAATCCTCGCCGCTGCGCCAGGCCATCGAGAATGACCGTCTTCATTCGATGATCTTCTGGGGACCCCCCGGCACTGGAAAAACTACACTGGCCTTGATGCTGGCGAATCACTCCGGCGCTGCTTTCATCAAGCTCTCTGCGGTGCTCTCCGGGGTCAAGGAGATTCGCGCCGCTGTCGAACAGGC
>JAUVEG010000233.1 GCA_030594925.1 Gammaproteobacteria bacterium | reverse complement strand
GCGCAACATGCTGACGGTGATGTTTGCCGTGGCCAGGACGGCCGGCTGGGTATCGCACTGGATGGAGATGATGAGTGATCCCGTCAAACGCATCGGCCGTCCCCGCCAGGTCTATGACGGCGCCCTCAAACGTGATTTTGTACCGATGGATCAGCGTTAGAAATAGACGCCTCCCCCTTTGTCAAAGGGGGACTGAGGGGGATTTTATGCACCCCCGCCGGGAACGCCGGAAACGAGACATCATCTCGACGAAGGTCGTTCCTGTGCATCCTGCCTACTGCCAACTTCTTCCCCAACTATTTTCTGCAATGCATCCATTCCCACGCCCCGCTCCGCCTTGCCGGTCACCGGATCGATCGGCGCATGACGCTGTTCACCTGGCTGCAGCACCACCAGCACAAACTCGGTGTCGTCAAAGTTGATGCGGAAAGCGGGGCGGCGCTCCTCTGTGCCGCGTTGAAAACGCAGTTTGACATCGAGGCTCTCGAAATTTGCGCTGAGATCCATCAGGCTGAATACCACATCCTTGGCTGATTCGGCATAGAGATAGAGCGTCACGGTGGCAAAGCGAGCGGCGATTCCACGCGACAGTGCGCCGCTGAGATGCGGCTGGAACGCCGACAGAAGTTGCATCAGTTTGAGAGACTTCCTCTGCAGCTGCCGCAAATCGTTGCGCCGGGGATGAAACAACTCCAGGTATTCAGTCAGTGAAGCTTCGATCTGTGCGAAGTCGGGCAGGTTCCGCTCACCCTGAACCCCGGCTGACCGGGCGGCCTTGTGCCGCGCCCACCCGTAATCCAGAGTCTGCTGCTGGGCGAGCAGTTTAGCGGCTTCTGCCGCGATATAGTGGCGCGTCTCCCGAGCGTTCATAGTGTCCTGTGGTTTGCAGCGTTCATCTGTCATTTCGACCAAAGGGAGAAATCTTTCTCTGGTGATGTTTAAGATCTCTCACATACGTTCGAGATGACAAGGTAGAGCGTAGGGTGTCAACAAACTCCACGCATTGCGCCAAAACCGGCAATCAGGTTGATCAGCTTGTAAACAACCTCTGCCGGATCAAAACAGATCATCAATAGCCCTGGGTTTTTCGCTGATCCCATGGAATGTTTTCTCCACTACGGGTGCATAGATCTTTTCGACTGTGACATCTTCATATTCATCGCGGGTTTCGCCGCCGGCGGTATAGCTGCCGGCCACTTCGATGCCGGGCGGAAGTTCAGGTTCGGTTTCGGGCATGCCCTCCAGGGCGCCGCGCATATAGGTGATCCATGCGGGCAGTGCGACACGTCCGCCGGTCTCCTTTTTGCCCAGGCTGAGGTGGTTGTCCTTGCCGACATAGACGATGGTCACTACGGATTCATTGTAGCCGTTGAACCAGGCGTCCCTGTAGTCGTTGGTGGTTCCTGTCTTGCCCGCAATGTCAGCGCGCTCCAGCGATTTCGCCCGTCTTCCGGTGCCGATGCGGATGACATCCTTCATCATGGAGTACATCAGGAAGCGGTTCTCTGCCGTGATTGCGATCTGCATCTCGTTTTGTGCGCGAAACACCACCCCCATGCGACCCTGCTCGACGCGATCGATCACATGGGGAGTGACGCGAAAGCCACCGTTGGCAAAGGCGCTGTAGGCCTCTGCCATTTCATAGGGCGTCACCTCGCCGCTCCCCAGCGCCAGCGTCAACCCCTTGGGCAGCTTATCCGTGTCGAAGCCGAAGTTGTAGATGTGCTCGCGGGCATAATCCGTGCCGATACTGCGTAGCAGGCGAATCGAGACCAGGTTCTTGGAATGCGCCAGCCCCTTGCGCAACGGCGTGGGGCCGCTGTATTTATGATTGTAATTGGATGGCCGCCAGTATCCTCCGGGCAGGTTGTCGTCGCGGATCGAAATCGGCGCGTCCTGGATGATGCTGGATGGCTGGTAACCTGCTGCAAGCGCCGCAGAGTAGATGAAGGGCTTGAACCCGGATCCGGGCTGACGCTTCGCCTGGGTCGCGCGGTTGAACTTGCTGTTGTAATACTCGTAGCCGCCGGTGAGTGCGAAGACGGCGCCGCTGTTGGGGTTGACCGAGACCAGAGCGCCCTGGGCGGCGGTAATCTGCGCCAGCCGCAGGTAGGAGTCCTCCTTGTCGCTCTTTACATTCAGTATGCGTACAAGATCTCCTGGCGCTGCAATCTCACTCGCCTTGCGAGGTCTCCTGTTCTTCGAGTCGGGGCTGCGGTATTTAGCGGCCCAGCTCAACCCTTCCCATTTGATGGTGGTGGTGGAGCCGTCCGCAAGGGCGACCTCCATGCTGCGTTTTTCAGGAAACCCCAGCACGATCGCGGGCAGCAGTCCGCCGACGCTGCCGGTCTCCTGCAGAAACTGACTGCGTTTGGCCGCATCGCTCCAGATCTCCTGCTTCACATGCTTTTCGACGCCACGGTAGCCATGGCGTTTGTCATAGGTATCGAGCGCACCGCGCAGCGCGTGGATGGCGAGGCGCTGCAGTGAAGGTTTGATGGTCGTATAGACGTGATAGCCGCCGGTGTAGGCATTCTCACCATAGCGTTGCACCATCTCGGCGCGCACCATCTCTCCGACATAGGCGGCCTCGAGTTCAGCCCTGGGCCCAAAACGGTGTGCGCTGAGGGGGGAGTTGATGGCGCTATCGAGTTCGGCATCACTGATATATTTAAGTAGATGCATGCGGCTCAGAACATGATTGCGACGATTGATGGCTCCCTTGGGGTTGGTCAGGGGGTTGTGGCTCGACGGCGCTTTCGGCAGTCCGGCAATCATCGCTGTTTCAGCCAGTGTCAGCTGCTCCAGCTCTTTGCCGTAGTAGGCGTGAGCGGCAGCCTTGACGCCGTAGGCGCGTTTACCAAAGTAGATCTTGTTCAAATAGAGCGTGAAAATCTCCTTTTTACTGTAGTTCTCCTCGATATGCATGGCCAGCATGATCTCGCGAACCTTGCGGATATAGCTCTTTTCCGGGCTGAGGAAGAAATTTCTTGCCAGCTGCATGGTGATGGTGCTGCCGCCCTGCTGGCGCTGTCCGGTTTGCGCCAGGCTGACGACGGCGCGTACGATGCCGCGATAATCAACCCCCGGATGGGTGTAGAAATTGGAGTCTTCGACAGCGAGGATGGCGTTAAGCATCGCCTTGGGCACGGCCTCGAATTCTACCGGCTCACGGCGTTTTTCGCCGTACTCGCCAATCAGGTCTCCCTCGCTGCTGTAGATTCTAAGCGGCACCTGCAGCTGGATATCGCGCAGCACATCGGTGGGCGGGAGTTGTGCGTCGAGAAAGTGCCACGCCAGCAGCACTGCAACTGCGACAAGCAGTAGTCCTGTCATCAGTGTCGCGAGCAGATAGTTAATGAGCTGGGCGATGAGTTTCATAAGAATGTGTGA
>JAUVEG010000309.1 GCA_030594925.1 Gammaproteobacteria bacterium | reverse complement strand
AGAGTAGGCCATATCGGTAATGGGGTCGCCCTTGATACTGTCGGCGCCGCAGTGAAAAATAATAAACTCCGGCTCAGCCCGAACCAGGTAAGTCTCAACTCTCTCCCAGGCGGCATAAAAATCAGCATCGTCGGCGCCGGGGCGCATGGGGACATTCAGCTTTGTACCCGCTCCATCGCCCTTGCCGGTTTCGTCGGCGGCGCCACTTCCGGGGTAGAGAAAGCGGCCATCCTCGTGCAGATCGGCGAAGATCAGATCAGGATCCTCTTCGAAAGCGTAGAAGACACCGTTGCCGTGGTGGGCATCGATATCGACATAGGCGACGCGCCGGATGTTGTGGCGACTGCGCAGCGCCTTGATGGCGATGCCGCAGTCATTGAAGACACAGAAGCCCGCTGCTGAATCGCGGCTTGCATGATGCAGGCCTGCGATGGGGACGAAGGCATGCTGATGCTCTCCCTTTGCCAGCTTATCAACGCCGTCCAGCACGCTTCCCGCCACCAGCGCCGCCGCCTCGTAGATACCTTTGACTGCCGGCGTGTCGCCCTGGTCCAGATAGCCCGCACCGGTTCGCGACGCCTCGATGACGCGCTCGACATAAGCAGCTGTGTGAAATAATTCGATGCAAGAGCGGTCTGCGGCAACCGCATTACCGATAACGCACCTCTGATCCAGCCCCCGGGCCAGGAATTCCTCATGAAAGGCGCGGTAGCGCGCAGGGCCAAAAGGATGCTCTTCACCGAAGTTGTAGCTGGCGAGTCTTTCATCGGCGTAGACGATGGTGGTGTTGGACATAATGTGAATCCCGCTTAAAGATGCAATAATCCGTAACTCTCGGAGCCTCTTGCAAAACTCTCAAAAGCTGTCATTTCGACTGAAAGGAGAAATCTTGACTCATTGATAAATAAGATCTCTCACATTCGTTCGAGATGACATAATTCACTATTTACGAGTTTTGCAAGTGGCTCTCCCGGACAACGCATAGCAGCAACAATGTATTGGCTACTCCTCATTCTGCCCGGTTTCATAATACTCCTGCTGCTGGCAATCCATCTTGGTTTTCGCCCGCCGCGGAACGTAGAGAGCGGCTCGCCGTCAGACTTGGGGATTGACTTCACATCCGTGAATATACCAACAGTTCGGGGGAAGCGGTTGTTTGCCTGGCTGCTGCCCGCTACCCCGCAGGCTCCTGTGATTATCATACTGCATGGATGGGGCGGGAATGCGGAGTTGATGCTGCCGGTCGCCCGCCCTTTTCTGAAAACCGGCATGAACGTGCTGCTGGTGGATTCCAGAAACCACGGAAGCAGTGACTCGGACAGCTTCTCCTCCCTGCCGCGTTTTGCCGAGGATGCGGGCTGCGCCGTTGACTGGATAAAGTCCCGCTTCAACAATCCGTCTCAGAAAATTGTGCTGCTGGGCCACTCCGTGGGAGCAGGCGCCGTGCTGCTGGAGGCATCACGACGCGACGACCTGTCCGCAGTCATCAGCATCTCTGCTTTCGCCCATCCGGAGTGGATGATGCGCCGTTATCTTGAGCGCTTACATCTCCCTTCCCTGCTGCTGAACGGGATCCTGCGCTATGTGGAGTGGGTCATCGGACACCGTTTCGAACAGATCGCTCCTGTGAATACCCTGGGTAGGATCAACTGCCCTGTGCTGCTGGTGCATGGCATGGCTGACAACACAGTACCCGTCTCGGATGCCGAAGCCCTCTCCCGTGCAGCTGATATAGAGTTGCTGCTGGTCGATGATGCAGGTCATGACTCGGTTGATAAAATAGAGGAGCACGGTGATCAGCTCATCCATTTTCTACTGAAAGCAGGCCTATTTCGTAACTTCTCAAAAAGTCCGTGCAAAATTGGGCATGCATAGGATGTGCTGAGCTTGCGAAGCGCATCGACCATGTATGATGCGCCTCGTGCCTCTGCACATCCTATGAACTATTTGGACTGCACGGGGTTATTGAGAACTTACCCTATTTCCCGGGAGAGTGAATATTGAGTAACTATCACATTATTGGCGATATTCACGGACACGCTGATAAACTCGAAGAGCTGCTGCTGCATCTTGGTTATGAAAATTCCAGCGGTGCTTATCAGCATAGCGATGCCAAAGTTGTTTTTCTGGGTGACTTTATTGACAGAGGCAGCCAGCATCGACGGGTTATTGAAATTGTTCGCGGTATGGTGGATCAGGGTCATGCACTCGCCGTTATGGGAAACCACGAATTCAATGCAATCTGCTATCACACTCTACACCCTGAAACAGCTGATCCGCTGCGTCTTCACAGTGAGAAGAACACCCGCCAGCATGAAGCATTTCTGAAAGAGTATGCTGTAAAAGATCAGGAGACTCAAAAGGTCATCGCGTGGTTCAAAAAGCTGCCTCTCTATCTGGAAGTCAAAGACCCGGTGAATGGTGACGTCCTGTTTCGAGCAGTTCACGCCTGCTGGAATCAGACAATCATTGACCGCACACAGCCATTACTGACCGATGAATACATCGTGAAAGCAGTTCAGAAAGAGAGTCAGCCCTACGAGGATATCGAAGTGCTGCTGAAAGGGCCTGAAATTCCACTCCCCGAGGGTGAAACCTTCGAGGACAAAGATGAAAATGTACGCCACAACATCCGCATCAAGTGGTGGGAAACCACGCCGCATTGTACGTACAGGGATATAGGAATGGTTCCCGAAGGCGTGGTGCTG
>JAUVEG010000040.1 GCA_030594925.1 Gammaproteobacteria bacterium | reverse complement strand
CGGGTTAAGCAATTACTAACCCGGGGTCATTCGCAGACAGAGAGTGCTGTTCCAGCCCATGCAGAGAGGTGTCTGGTAGATACGGGAAAGCCCGGCATGGAAACCCTTTTCCAACAGGATTTTTCCGACGTAAGACTCTATGCCCATTCCACAAAAGCTGCTGAAATAGGTGCAAATGCCTTCACTCAGGGAACAGAGATTCATTTTGCCCCTGGTCAATATAATCCGCGTTCATCCAGGGGGAGGCATCTTATCGCGCATGAACTGACCCATGTTGTTCAGCAGAGCAGAAACCATATCAGTCCAAACAACTGCTATCGTGGAAATCCGATTAACGATAATCCTCAGTTAGAACGTGAAGCCGATCGTATGGGCCAAAAGGCAGCCAGAATAAACATCTCCGATATGCTGATATCTACCGGGAAAAACGGAATCAATAGGGGGAAACTGCAGACACTTCATTCCTCAGCGCAAGTCATTCAGAAGGATGATAATGATTCCGGCGGTTTTGATATTGACTACAATCTGCTGCCGCCGAGTTTACAGTTGCGGCTGTGGGTGCTGTCACTGGATGCCAATACCAGCCGGGTGCGGCTTTCTCGCGACTTCGGCACTATTTCAGCCGGCCTGAACTACAACTACGGCGGCGCCCTGTCGGCTGATATCCGTTCGGGTGGTTTCAGAAGCAGTTTCGGCGTAGACCCATCCAATGCAGACTTGAGCCTTGGCGGCTCTTATGGAGGTTTCAACCTGGGTGCAACCGGTAATATTGCCCAGCGACGATTTGGACTGAACCTGGGTTACGGTGCTCGTTTACTGCCATTTCCTTCCCAGCTTTCATCCATATTTATGTCAGGAGAAGAGGGGATGAGAAACATCGCCGCTGATATTTCCTCGGCCCCGGACAACCCATTGGCATGGTATGACCTGCATAGTGACGATGTATCAACGATCACTGCAGCAATTAACACGGGCAGGCGGATCCACAAACAGCAAACCAGTTCACAGAACTTTGGCGCAGGATTGCGTATCACCCATTCGCCTGATGGAGGATTGCTGATTTACGGAGGTGTCCAACTCATTTTTTAGCAGATTATTTTTGTTATTTTGTTCGTTATCTTGAATTGACATGTTTTTTAGATCCTTCTATGCATTCAGGAGGCCATTGATGATGCACTCTATGGATCAGATTCAAGTAGGAACAGAATCATGCGGCGCATCATTAAATCTTCCCGTGATTCCAGAATTCAGAAATTAGTCAGCAGGTTTTATTGAATAATTAATAATATGTACTAACTTTATATTAACTGACATCTGGAATAGTCTGATGACACTGGAGCCACTTGCAAAACTCGTAAATAGTGAATTATGTCATCTCGAACGAACGTGAGAGATCTTATTTATCAAAGCGTTAAAATTTCTCCTTTCAGTCGAAATGACAACTTATCGGGGTTTTGCAAGAGGTTCACTGGATTGTTTCTGGATATGTATATCTCTTCTCTAGACAAACAGGAGTAATCAGAAATGGCTTCACCATTTATAGGCAAAGAATTTACATTCACTCAACCCGATGGATCGAAGATAGAGGTTCGTGGTTGGGGTGACCAACACTACGCTGTATTTGAAACGCTGGATGGCTATACGGTCGTAAAAAATCCAGACAGCGGTTTCTTTGAGATCGCCCGGGTTTCCAGTGATGGAACCATGCTGGAACCGGCGCCGGGTGAACGGAGAAACCTGGATGGCATGCGCGCTGCGGTACAACCCGGCTTGCGTATTGATCCTGACGCGGCTCGCGCTCGTGGAATGGAGGGAGCGCTACGGATGGGCGGACGGCGCTGTGATCGACGCCGTGAGCAACGTAAGAACCTGGCCAGAGCGGCACGCAGTTTGAGAGGTCCCTTCATGGCGCCGCCGCAACGGCACACCGTCGGGGATTTCGTAGGGCTTTGCCTGCTCATTGACTTCCCGGACGAAGCTGGTGCGATTTCCCGCGATGAGGTAGATCGATTCTGTAATCAGCAAGGCTATTCCGGCTTTGGCAACAGCGGTTCGGTGTCCGATTATTTCCATGACAACTCCATCGGACGCTGTCGCTACACGAATATTGTCGTCGATTACTATCGGGCGCAGCATCCCAAATCACACTACACAAACCCCAATATTGCAATGGGTGTGCGTGCGCGACAGCTGATTGTAGAGGCGCTAACGCATCTGCAGGCAAATAATTTCGACTTTACACCACTCACAGCAGACAGCGGTGGATATGTTTACGCCATGAATGTCTATTATGCAGGGGGAGTTGATAACAACTGGAATGAGGGACTGTGGCCTCACGCATGGAACCTTGCATCGCGTATTCAGCTAGCGCCCGGAAAGTTTGCGTTTGACTATCAATTTACCGACATGAGCTATGAATTGACGCTTGGTACTTTTTGTCATGAAAATGGACATATGTTATGTGACTACCCCGATTTATATGATTACGGTTATGAATCAAGCGGTGTAGGGGCCTATTGCCTGATGTGCTCCGGTGGCAATATCAGTGATAAAAATCCGACTCACATCTCCGCCTATCTGAAACGCTTGTCCGGGTGGGCCAAAAATGTGGCGTCAATTCAGCACGATCAGCAACTGACGCTACGTGCCGGAGAAAATGAATTCGCCATCTATTCCAGAAGCAGTGGTGAGTACTTCCTCATTGAGAACCGCTCGAAGAGTGATCGCGACATCTCCCTTCCTGATGAAGGCCTGACCATTTGGCATGTCGATGAGGATGGCGACAACAATAATGAACAAATGTTGCCCGGAAAACATTACGAGCTTTCACTTGAACAGGCAGATGGGAATTTTAGCCTGGAAACGTTGCGCTCTCATTACGGGGATTCAACGGACCTGTTTGGTCAGACAAGCAATCGCTTCGCCGATTCAACGGCTCCAGACAGCAAGTGGTGGGATGGAACAGTCTCAAATCTGGATATCTATGAGATTACTGCACCCGGCTCCTCTGTGAGTTTCAAAACCAGGTTGTCATCGGATGGCAGCATGCAAAGGGTAACAGGCGAATCGGCTCCCTCGTTGGATATTCCTGATGATCAAGCCGTCGGAATTACAGACACCATTAGCATCGACCAGGACGCGAGCATTGCCGGTATCCAGGTGACGCTGGAGATTTCCCATACCTACCGCGGGGATCTGCTGGTTACATTACTGACGCCGTGGGGTGATGACATCATTCTGCATCAGCGTCACCAGGGTGGCGGCGCTGACAACATACAAAAAACGATCGACGAGTCGGACTTGCAGGAGTTGGCAATACTCCACGGTCATACAACCAGAGGTGACTGGCGGCTGCGGGTTCAGGATCTGGCTTCTGTAGATATTGGCACGCTTGATCGCTGGGCTCTCGAATTTTCCACAGTCGGACTTCCGCAAGGGGATGTTGTATTGGAGGATGCACCCGGTATGCATATCCCGGACAATGATCCGCTAGGGATCCAGCGGAGCCTCTCAAGCAATGCCTCCGGTAATGTCGGCAGCGTGGAAATCTCTGTCGATATTACTCACACCTACATCGGCGATCTGCAGATCAGTGTGCGCTCTCCTGCTGGTACAGAGGTGAACCTTCACGATGAAAGCGGGGGAAATTCAGACGATGTCGTCACGACTTTTACGACAGCCACGACACCCGGGTTAGAGAACCTGGCTGGAGAGACGATCAGCGGTGACTGGCAGCTGCGCGTATCAGATCGAGCTGGCCTTGATCTCGGCAAATTGAACAGCTGGAGTATTGTGATTCATCCGGCTTAGTGTTTTGTGTCAAACACCTCATTCCCGGTCGGTTCCAGATGGGTCGTCTGGTTCATCTTTTGCCGGAATTTGGAGAGTTCTTGATACATTCTCAAGCGTGCGCGGCTTTGATTGCCGAGCGGCCGGTGCTCCGGCAGGCAGTGCCAGGGGTTCATCTTCAGACGTTTGGCAAAATCGAACTGGGCATCAAAATCAAATTGCTGTTTGGGGATATGCACTGTGGCGGCCGGAATAAACGGGGAGAGTTTCTCCGGCCAGCGAACGGCGGCGTTTTCGATGGGCATCAAATGCGGATCGGTCTGCAGCTGGATCATCAGGTCAAATTCCACATCCTTCCTATTCAGTGTTTTGATCATGTTTTCCCGCAGGTAGTTCAACGGCGGCGTAGCGAAGGGGAGGCCGGGGATTTTTGTATCAACCGCTGTTTTGGGCGCGAATGAATACATCATCGCCTGGCCCTCGCCCAGCAGGTAGGGAACGCAGCTCCAGTAGCGCTGGCCAAGCGGATTGTACTGGGTCTCGTTCCACAGGCTTTGCATCATGAAGTCGAGCAGATGCAGATCTTTCGGGTTGAGGAAGTAGTAGATGGGCATATCCAGCAGGCTCCACTGCTGCAGCTTGGCATTCTCCCTGGTGTCGGGCGTGACAAAGGTCGGCGTGCAAATGGTGATGAAGTCCTGGGTAAATCGTTCTTCATCCATCAATTTTTCACCGGGCACATCCATGAGTTTCACAGCCATGCTGACGAATCCGACGTCCTCGATATCAGCGGGCACATCCGGCCCGGGGCCGGAAAAACGCACGTAGGCAGGGTAGCTTCTGGGTATTGCAAATACACCCCTGCGGCAATGCTCCGGCAGGTCATCACGAATGGTGACCGTAGCCCGCACAATGCCGTGTGTCTTGGTATTGCCGCCGCGTTCGTAACCCCCGGGTTTGAAATGTCCGCGCATCTGATCGGCCATGAGATCGATGATCTCATCCAGACTCTGTTCTTCGTCCGGGTCGATAGTCTCCTCCGCCAGCTGCAGATTTTCATCCTTGCGCCACAGGTTGATCAGGAACTGCACCACTTTCGCAGATGGCTCTCGAAACAGCCGGTTCAGCAGCGGGCGAAACCAGGGTTCCAGCCTGCGTTCGATATGCAGCAGTTGCAGCAAAATGTGGTGAATGAATTTCAGGATGCGGGTTTTGATCGTCATGACGGGTTGTCCTTGCCATTCTTATCGCTGCCAGGAAGGGCGGCGATATATCTCAATGCGCGCAGACCCGGCATGAAAAAATAGCCGCCGCCGCGTACAGTGACAAATTGCGGCAGGCGGCAGGTTTTCTGCATCGGTCCGGCCGGGTCAGGGCGGCTGAACCGGTCTGTGTCGTCGCCATTGAGTAAGGGTTCGCGATTTCCCAATAGCGGATCGCTTTCGTTATTCACGCCACTGAAGTTGCTGTTCATCATCCATGCATTTTGCACAAACTCGAATTGACGCGAGATGTTCGCCACCAGACAGATGAACTGCAAACCGCGCTCGCCGTCAGGCGCATCCGCTTTGATGGCATCTTCCGGGGCGAGCACCCGGCCATAGCCACGGCCACGGCGCAGCAGCCTGTGGAAACGGGTGGAGGCGACCAGGTCTTCATCCGGACGCTTCAGACCAAAACCGAATAGCCTGATGAATCGGCTGATAAACCCCGTCACTGCGGGAGGATAATCACCAGTGCGAGGATTGGCTCTGCGAACATGGGCGCCGAATGGGCAGAGGTACCCGTCAGGATCAGCTGCGTAGGTAAATTGATTTTCACTGTTTTGCGGTGAAACACCCGGGATCTCTTCAATGGATGTCGGGATCAATGGCGAACCATCACGATGTCTGCCGACCATGGATGCAGCGAGCTGATCACGCTCTTCAGTAGAGCCTGATGCCTGGTCGACAAATCCCCAGAAGCCGGGAACATCCTGATGCAGCTGTCGAATGACAAGGTAGGATCCATTGCGTCCAAAGTCCTTGCGCGTCAATTGCTCTTCGGCGTCCGGCAAACCGGTCGCAAGTTCATCTTCATGCGGTTCGATGAGCGGCCTGTTGCTGTACTCTCCATATTCATTCGCATAGCCGAGCACAACCTCTCCTGCGGCCAGCCAGTTGGAGTAGCGATCGCGTTCATGCAGATCAGTACCTTGTCGATGCGCCCAGTCAATTCTTGGCTGGCTAATGCCGTCGAGAAATCCGAAAGGTTCTATTGATCCTATATCCCGGGTGGGTAATTCTCTAAACAACTCGAATGCCTGTATAAACTGTTCATCTTCGACGTGGCTTCGCCAGGCGCCGATGCCATCCTTTGCGGCATACAGCAGCAGGAGAATATGCGGTGTATGCGAGGCATCGCCACCCCAGTCCCATTGCTGCGGTGCGTTGGCGCCAACATCACCAAGGCGGCGGGAGCGGCTTTCATCTCCAGTCATACCGACGATGAACTCATCTGAAAAGTCTGCGATGATCGATTCACGGAGTCCCAATGCCCGCAAACCATCTACTGAGAAAGCAATCTGCAGCGCCCTGTCAGGTAGTGGATTCGTCGTGACTGCACTGCTGACGGGAGCTGTATTGAGCCACTCTCTGGCGGCATCCACATCCACAATATTCAGCAGCAGGAAGCAACTGCCGCGTAATTTTCCATGACCGAAACGCAGCAGTCCCTGGAGGTCGTCAAATTCAAAATTTTGTGGATATTTCATCTTCACAAACCATTAGATCAGGTTTAGCCATTCACGAATTTCCGAGTCACTGGACTGGCGGTTTTCCACACCCTGGCGAATACGGCTGTTGCGCGAGAGTTCATAAGCTGTGAGATCCGGATAGGCCTTGTACCAGACCTCGGAGGGCAATTGGTGGCGTCTTAGCGTCTGCTTGAATTTCTGCTCATGGTGAGCGCCCTCCTTGACCAGCCATCGTGTGGAGGGATAGGCCACGCCATTGCTGAAGACAAGGTTCAGTCCCCAGCCAACCTTGTTGATGAAGTCGTCCATGTAGCTCTCCTGGCTGCCGTCATAATTGCTGGCGAAGAAGATCCTGCGATTGTCGTCCATGAGCACCCAGCGTGCGAAGTGGATGGTTCTCACCCGGGTGAGAAAGCCGCGCTTATAGACGTGTCTCGAGGCGTAGTCGAGCAGCAGCAGTAAAAACTTGAGCAGCAGCAGACGGAAGAGTCCCGGTTTGACATCGCCGAAGACATTGAACTGGTTGCTGACATAGCGGTCTTCCTGAATTGACAGCTCGCTGATATGTTGCCGCCGGGCGCGGATAACAATCTCAGGATCCGAGCGTTCCAGCATGCGCAAACGCAAAGCCAGAATGGGAGCGGCGAGAAGGAACAGTGGGGAGAGAAGCAGCAAAAGCAGTGGAATTCCGATCTTGTGTAACAGATTACGGATTTCCCACCCGCAGGGTGTCGGTGCCGAGGGGGTCAAACTGAGACCTCCTGCATGCTTCTCCATTTCGATATGGGAGAGCAATTGCTGTCGTAGGGCGCGGCTGTTTTTCCGGCCGGTATTATCGGCGATTTGCTGTAAATAGAGAGTGAGCGTACGATGCAGTGCGGCCTCTTCATGCACCTGTATCACTGTTCTACCAATCCAGTTGACGTAATTAGCCGCAGGCTGGAGTTGGTGTGCTTTCATCCATGCCAGCAGACGGCTCTCTTCTCCTGCAAAGCTTTCACAGAGTGAAAATATTTTTATCAGGCCAGGGCCTGCCTGATCTGCAAGTTGTGCAAGAAATGCACCACTGTCACCGTCACAATCCCCGAGAAAAGCCAGGGATGCTTGCCACGGGTATGGCGTTAATCCATATGCTGTAATGTCACTCGCTGTGTTTGCTTCGATGATGACAAAACGCGCAACGTGTAGGCGATCGAAGTGGCCGAAAGAGACAAGAGCGTTATCGGGATCGGCTTGTCCAACGCCTTTGTTCATGCTCGCCAGAAGAGTGCGCAGGTTTTCCATCTCTGCATCACGCACAGTTGCGACTATCATGAAAGTCGATTGAGGTGTCATCTCTTGCATCTCTGATTGAACATTTGCGCGGCTCCTTATTTGGTAATCTTTCGTGTCAGGGCAAAGTCCAGGATGCGGGTTTTACCCCACCACACCTTGCCAAGGTAGACGCCGGGTTCGATCTCACGGATCTCGTCGCGGATGACTTTGGCAAAAAACGAGGTGCTTGAGTAATCGATGATGATGGTCTCCCTGCCGTCGAGCCAGCTGTCGCCGCGGTAGACCTTGGCAACAATGAATGTCAGGCTGAATGGTGTGATTTTGTTGACAAGAATCCCCGCATCTCCATCGGGACAGAAGAGGTCGAAAACCTTTCCCTGCCATGCAAACAGGCGTGCAAATGCCGCCACAGTCCTGGAGAGAAGTGAGCCGGTCAGGATAGCTGTGCCACGCGTATCGCCACGGGGGATCTCTCCCGGGCTGGCATTGCGATAGATTTCGTCAAGTTCCTCACGCGATTTTTTTAGCCATTTTGTTACAGAATTTCGCATCTTCGTTACTCCTTGTGTCGCAGCTCGGCGGCACTCTGGTAGATCTTGCGGCGAACCTCATTCATTCTTCCCAGTGGCTCGTGAGCAGCAAGGCTTTGCCAGGGATTAAAACTGCTGCGTTCGCAGGCTGCCAGCGCCTGCGGGTTGTCAAACTCCTGGTTTTCAATGGTGATGGTTGCAACTCTCCGGAAGGGTGAAACCTCTTCGTCCCAGATGATCGAGGCGTCCTCGATCGGCATGGAGTCCGGATTAGTTTGCATTTGTACGGCAAAATCGAAACAGGCTGCTGCTTGCTTCAGATGTGCATTGATGGCGGCGCGCAGCTGGTTTTTACCAGCGCCCACAACTTTTTCGGTGTGGTAGTCAGAGCAGGGCGTCACTGAATATTTGACG
>JAUVEG010000250.1 GCA_030594925.1 Gammaproteobacteria bacterium | reverse complement strand
TTGAATGCTGCGATCGAGCGTCAACTGAAACAGATGGCGCATGTGATGTTCGGTGGGCTGACTCACCAGCCTGCCGTTGAGTTGGCGCAGCATCTGGTGAGTTTGACTCCTGAACCGCTGCAAAAAGTCTTTTTTGCAGATTCCGGTTCTGTATCAGTCGAAGTTGCGATCAAGATGGCATTGCAGTATTGGCAGGGAAGAGGCAAGAGACAAAAGCAGCGGCTGCTGACGATCCGGAATGGGTATCATGGTGATACCTTTGGCGCCATGTCGGTGTGTGATCCTGTCGGGGGAATGCATCATCTCTTCAGCGGGGTCCTGCCGCAGCAGCTGTTTGCACCTGCGCCAGTGACAAGCCCGTACGAGCCATGGAATTCCGCAGATATCGCTGTTTTTGCGGAGCTGATAGAGAGTCATGCTGATGAACTGGCTGCCGTCATCCTGGAGCCCGTTGTGCAGGGCGCCGGCGGCATGCGTTTTTACCATCCGCAATATCTGCGTGAAGTACGAGAGTTGTGCGACCGCTTCGATCTATTATTGATTGTTGATGAGATAGCAACCGGTTTTGGTCGCACCGGCAAGCTGTTTGCCTGTGAACATGCCGCCGTGGCTGCGGATATCCTGTGTGTGGGAAAGGCGCTGACGGGAGGCTACCTGAGTCTGGCTGCCACGCTGGTAAGTGATGAGGTTGCTGGCGGGGTTTGTGCAAATGAGCAGGTTTTTATGCATGGACCTACCTACATGGCGAATCCGCTTGCCTGCGCGGTTGCCAATGCCAGTATAGAACTGCTGCTGGAGAGCCCGTGGCAGCAGCGGGTGAATGCAATTCACGACCATTTTGAAACCACTCTGAAACCACTGGCCGACAATGAGCATGTTGCTGATGTTCGCAGTTTCGGTGCGATCGGGGTAGTTGAGATGAAACAGCCGCTGGATGTGGCGCAGGTGCAGCGGGAGTTGCTCGGGCTGGGTGTGTGGCTGCGTCCCTTTGGCAAATTGCTCTATGCAATGCCGCCCTATATTATTGAGCAGGATGAGTTGCAGCAGTTGACAGATGCGATCTGCCATGTGGTGGAGAATCTGGAGAGGGTTGGGTTAGGCACGCATTTCACTTGTAATCCTTGAGTGACCTACCTCTTTACAAATGAATCAAATTTTCATAATGACTCTCGCAAAGGCGCAAAGCTTCCGCGTCCTGCTCACGCCCCTGACCTACATCCATGTAGGCCAAGCCCGCCAAGAAAAACCCTTTGCGTCTCTGCGTCTTTGCGAGAGAATATGTAACTTCTCAATAACTCCGTGGTGGATAACGCCCCATAGGATGTGCCGAGCTTGCGAGGCGCATCGATTCGCTTCGGATTTTGATGCGCCTCGTTCCTCGGCACATCCTATGTATGATCGAACGCACGGGGTTATTGAGAAGTTAGTGACCGAGAATATTAGATCTTCATGTCTTGTCAGCCTGAGACTTGCTATTGCTGACATCCCAAGATTCTCACTTGATTATGATCGCGCTTTAACCCAACTATTTACTATCAGGCTGCAACGTCGCTCTTGAGGCCCATCTTTTTCAGGATGATCGCCATCGGGCAGAAGCCGGTGAAGGCGGATTGAAACAGGTTGAAGCCAACGAAAGCTGTAAACCAGAGCCAGTTATTGCTGAATTGATGTGCCAGGACAAGGGAGAGAAGGATGGCAAAACCTGCGAAGGCCAAAATAACGCGTTCGATACTCATGATGATTGATTCCTAAATTGATAAATATCAGTATATACTAACATACTGCTTATAAGTTACCTAGAAGCTATGATAAAAACTCTTGAAGATCATGTGCGGCTCGTCACGGCGCTGTCAAACCAGTTGAGCGGCAACATTTTTGAAACCCATATCTCCTCGGTGATCGTGGCGCATGGGCATGCCTGGAAAATCAAAAAACCGCTGAATCTGGGGTTTCTCGATTTCTCAACCCTGGAGAAACGCCACCATTTTTGTGATGAGGAGATTCGTCTCAACTCCCGCCTGGCGGCAGATGTCTACCAGAAGGTGGTTGCCATCACCGGAACGATTGATGCTCCACGACTGGAGGGTGGGGAGGATGCCATTGAATATGCCGTACAGATGCGTGAATTTCCATCCGGGAGTCTGCTGGCGAATGATCCGCAGTTGCTGAATGAAGAACGCATGGATGATCTCGCCAGGCAAATCGCGGAATTCCAGAAAACAATCACCAGAGCCGATCCCGGCGGCGTTTCCGGCTCTCCGGAAACTGTGCTGGTGCCAATGATGAACAACTTCGAGCAGTTGCGAGGACTGGTCGATCATCCGCAGGATCTGCAGCGGCTCGAGGCGCTGGAAAAATGGACGCTGCAGCGCTACCGGCAATTACATCCATTCTTGCATCAGCGCCAGCAGGATGGCTATGTCGGGGAGGGCCATGGCGACCTGCATCTTGGCAATATCGTGGTCGAGGGTGAGCGCCAGATTATTTTTGATGGCATCGAGTTCAGCGAAGAACTCCGCTGGATCGATCATGTCAGTGAAATCGCCTTTTTGATGATGGACCTCGATCGTGTTGGACGCACAGATCTTTCGCAGTACCTTCTCAATCAATGGCTGGTTTATAGTGGTGATTTCGAAGCTCTTCAACTGCTGCGCTTTTACCAGCTCTATCGGGCAATGGTGCGCGCAAAGGTTGCAGCCATCCGCCTCGGCCAGCAGTTGAGCGATGCCGATAGATCGCATGTTATGGCAACGTATCGTGAATATCTGGCATTGGCGGAGCGCTATATGACTCCTCCTGAACCGATGCTGATCCTCGCCAGCGGTCCGTCCGGCTCCGGTAAAAGCGTCGCAGCGAGACGGCTGGTGGCGACCATGCCTGCAATACAGCTCTCCTCGGACATCGAGCGTAAACGCCTGGCGGGTTTGTCTCCTCTCGCGCGCACCAACAGCAGTCATGGCAAAGGCATCTATACCCCGCAAATGTCGGCAAAAACCTATCAGCGGCTTGCAGGGTTGTGCGAAATTGTGATCGATGCAGGTTTTACCGCAGTGGCTGACGCCACCTTTCTGCAGCAGCCCTATCGCAAGCCCTTCATGGAGTTGGCGCAGAAACTTGACGTCGATTACCGTATCCTGGATATTCAGGTTCCCGTGGAGGAGCTGCGGCGGCGGGTGCAACAGCGTCTGCAGCGCGGTGATGATCCTGCCGAGGCGGATGTGAATGTGCTGAACGGGCAGCTGGCCTCGAGAGATGGCTTTTC
>JAUVEG010000286.1 GCA_030594925.1 Gammaproteobacteria bacterium | reverse complement strand
GCCCATAGGCATTGGCCTTGATGGCAACAACAACAGGAGAGCCGGGGGCCAGTTCGCGCACACGGGAGAGATTGTGACGCATTGCGTCGAGGTCAATGCGTGCTACCGGTCCGGTCATTGTGGGTAAATCCGAGCCATGTCATTTCGACCGCAGGAAGAGATTCTGTATTTGTGAAGGATCAGCATGTAATGCACTCAAGGATTACCTGGTACGAAGTGTCATTGCGAGCGCAGCGCATGGCGCCATCTCATGCGGCGCAATGCCCGTTGGTTATTGCGCCCTACGCCACTTTCCCTAAAACCTAACCACCTAAAACCTAATAATTATCAGGCGAGCCATAATTGATCGGCGCAAAGTTTTCAAACTTGGTGTATTGCCCGAGAAAGGTGAGATTGAAGGTTCCAATCGGGCCGTTGCGATGCTTGCCGATAATAATCTCGGCCTTGCCCTTCTCCTCCTCCGGGACGCTGTCGTTATACACTTCGTCGCGGTAGATAAAGATGACCAGGTCTGCATCCTGCTCGATACTTCCCGATTCGCGCAGGTCCGACATCACCGGACGTTTGTTGGGGCGCTGCTCCAGGTTCCGGTTCAGCTGAGAGAGCGCAATCACAGGCACATTGAGCTCCTTGGCAAGCGCCTTGAGACCACGGGATATGGCGGATATCTCGGTAGCGCGGTTTTCTGTCGAGCCGGGACACTGCATCAACTGCAGATAGTCGAGAACGATCAGGCCGAGTTTGCCGTCGGTTTCACGCTTGAGTCTGCGCGAACGGGCGCGGATTTCGGTCGGAGAGAGCGCAGGCGTATCGTCGATAAAGATTTGCGCCTCGGCAAGCAGACTCACGGCGGATGTGAGGCGCGGCCACTCGTCGTCCAGCAGCTTGCCGGAGCGCACGCGTGTCAGGTCGACACGCCCCAGCGAAGCGAGCATACGCATCGCCAGCGCTTCGCCGGGCATCTCCATGCTAAAGACTGCAACGGGAAGCGAGTTTTTAATCGCAACATTCTCTGCCAGGTTCATGGCGAAGGTGGTTTTCCCCATCGAGGGACGCCCTGCAACAATCAGCAGATCCGCCGGCTGCAAACCGGAAGTCATCTGGTCAAAGTCGCTGAAGCCGGTGCTCAACCCGGTGATATCCGAGTCCGAGTTATACAGCTGCTCGATGCGCTCCATTGCCTTGGTAACAAGAAATTTTGTCGGCTTAAAACCGCCGCCGCCGCGCTCACGCTGTTCGGCAATCTCGAATACCTTGCGCTCTGCGGTATCCAGCAATTCGTTGCTATCCCTTCCCTCTGGTTGAAAGCCGCTGTCGGCGATCTCTGTGCCGACGTGAATGAGCTGGCGAATAACAGAGTGCTCACGCACAATATCGGCATAACTGCGGACATTTGCAGCACTGGGAGTATCGTTCGCCAGATTTCCAAGATAGAGCAGACCACCTGCATCATCCAGCTTGTTATTTTTCTCCAGCTCTTCGGCCAGGGTAACCACATCAAATGGCTTGCTCTCTTCAGCCAGTATGGTGATGGCGCTAAAGATCAACTGGTGTTCACGCCGATAAAAATCATCCCTGACAACACGATCCGCCACCTGCTCCCAGGTGGCGTTATCCAGCATCAACCCTCCAAGAACCGACTGCTCTGCCTGCAGGGAGTGGGGTGGAATGCGCAGTGAAGCGGAAGCTTGCCCGGAATTATTTTGGGTGTTTTGGAAGGCTTGCGCCATGGGATCTCGGTTTGCTTGAATGATTGTGGGTGAATAACTTCTCAATAATCCCGTATATGTGGGTAAATGCTATCGCATTTCTATCGTGGTCAGACGACCACTCCTACATCTGGCGCCACATAGATGTGTAGGAGCGGTCTTCTGACCGCGATCAGGCACGAGATTGTTGAGAAATAATCTTTCTTGTCCGTATCTTACCAAAGGCGCACAAAAAAAGGCGTCCGAAAAGACGCCTTTTTTTAAATTCGCGAAGGAATTTGGATTCCCCCGCGAAATAGCAGTCCGGTTACTCTTCGGCAACCACACTCACCACAATTGCGGCATTGACATCAGTGTGCAGATGTACGCCAACCTCGTAATCACCAACGGCGCGAAAAACACCCTCCGGCAGACGGATCTCAGCGCGGTCGACTTCACTCCCTGCAGCAGCAAGCGCTTCGGCAATATCGGTGGTTCCGACAGAACCAAACAGCTTGCCCTCATCACCCGCTTTACGCGAAATAGTTACAGTGACGCCGTCAATGGTTGCCTTGCGCGCTTCGGCAGCAGTGAACTTGTCAGCTGCAGCCATTTCGAGTTCTGCGCGCCGTGATTCGAATTCAGCAACATTGCTCTCTGTCGCCGGCAACGCATGACCACCTGGAATGAGGTAGTTGCGCCCATAACCGGCTTTCACGTTGACCTTATCACCAAGGTCGCCCAGATTTGCAATTTTTTCCAACAATATAATTTGCATCTTGGTCTCCCTGAATCAATGCTGATCTGTGTATGGCAGCAGCGCCAGAAAACGGGCGCGTTTGATCGCTGTTGACAGCTGACGCTGATATTTGGCTTTTGTACCTGTAATGCGACTGGGGACAATTTTGCCATTTTCACTGACATTTTGCTTCAGCATATCAAGATCTTTGTAATCGATCTCGGTGATGCCTTCGGCGGTAAAACGGCAGTATCTTCTACGACGGAAATAACGTGACATCTCTTACTCCTTTGCTTCGCTTGTGGCGGCCGGGGCAGCAGGCTCTGGCGCCTTTTCAGGAGCGGCTGCTTCACGCTCATCTCTCTTCACCAGTGTTGAGTCACCGGTAATGGCTTCATCGCGACGGAGTGTCATATGACGCAGCACAGCATCATTGAAGCGGAAAGAACTCTCAAGCTCGGTAAGAGCCTCGTTGCCGCACTCGATGTTCATCAGAACATAGTGCGCCTTGTGAT
>JAUVEG010000107.1 GCA_030594925.1 Gammaproteobacteria bacterium | reverse complement strand
GCGCTGAGCCGACAGGGAACAACCCTCTATCTTCAGCATGGCAACAGGGATTTCCTGCTTGGAGAGACCTTTTGCAATCAGTGCGGCGCAGTGCTGATTGGCGAAGAGCATGTGATCGATCTCTATGGGCAGAGAACACTGCTGATGCATGGCGACACGTTGTGCACAGATGATATCGCCTACCAGCAGGCGCGCCAACAGCTGCGCAACCCGGCTTTTATCGCCGGTTTCCTTGCAAAATCCCTTGATGAACGCAGAGTGATCACCGCCGAGTATCGCAAAATGAGCGGCGAAGCGACTTCACTGCTGGCTGACGACATCATGGACGTCAATCAGCAGGCCGTGATCGATGTGATGCAAAAACACCGCGTGAGCAGACTCATTCACGGGCATACGCATCGCCAGGCAACCCACCACTTTGAGATCGACGCAGAGGGTGCAGAACGCATCGTCCTGGGAGAGTGGCATGCAGACCACGGCATGCTGCTGTCGGCAACACCTGATGGTCTCAGTGAAGAACGGTTATAAACATCTGCATTGATTGCCCCTCACCCATAAAGGCCTTAATGATTACCACGGAACACACGGAATACACGGAATTATTGTAGGTCTCTTTTCCGTGTATTCCGTGTGTTCCGTGGTGAAAAAAAGAGATGCTTATCAGGCTTTACGGCACATCTGCGCCAGCTTCTGAAGTTCGGATTCACTGAAACCCGCATCCAGGCGCGCCTGCAGATGCATCGGACAATGCAGTCCGTTGCCCATGTATTGGTGCACCAGATCGAGATAGGTCGCTTCTGCATCGATGCCACGCTGCTCACACAGATAGTTGAACCAGCGGCTGCCCGCTTTCACATGGCCGATCTCCTCACGCAGGATCAACTCTAGGATTTCGACCGTTTCCTGATCACCAACCCGGCGGAAACGCTTGATCATACCGGGAGTCACGTCAATACCGCGCGCCTCCATGACGCGTGGGATCATCGCCATACGATGCAGCGGGTCATGGGCGGTACGCATCGCCATATCCCACAGTCCATTGTGCGCCGGAAAATCCCCGTAATTACAATCTAATTTATTAAGTTTATTGTTTAATAGATTGAAATGATTCGATTCTTCTGCAGCGACATTGAGCCAATCCGTATAGTATTCTGCCGGCATGCGTCGAAAGCGTGAGACAGCATCGAGGGCAAGATTGATGGCATTGAACTCGATATGAGTGACAGCGTGGATCAATGCCGCCCTGCCCTCGTCGCTGCCAAAACCACGCTGCGGCAGGTCACGGGGATTGACCAGTTCAGGTCTGTCGGGATGACCCGCTACGGAGATTTCGGGCAACTCAATGTCAGGATCAACTGCAAGCGATCCTCTCTGCCATGCCAGGGATAATGCAGAAGCGAGTTCACATTTTTTCCACGGATCTCTCTCGGTCAACGCCCGCCAGGTTGCAGAAAACAGCTCACTCATCATCCAACATCTAATTCTACTCCTCCAGCTCCGCTTTCATTTCATCAAGACTAACATGGCGCACATCGCGCCCCTTCACCAGATAGACGACATATTCACAGATATTCTCAGAGTGATCTCCAATCCTTTCGAGAGATCTTGCACACCAGTGGACGCTCAACGCATTCTTGATCTGGCGCGGGTCTTCCATCATCTGCAGAATCAATTGACGCGAGATGGCGTCATACTCCTCTTTGAGAGTCGCCGACGACTCGATCGTCGCCAGGGCCGCACCGACATCCATGCGCGCAAAGGCATCGAGTGCATCGTGCAGCATCCCTTTGACATGCTCACCGAGATGGCGCAGTTCGACGAACTGCGACGGCTTGATATTGTCGTCCGCCAGCTTGATGGCGTAGATCCCCAACTGCTCGGCTTCATCGCCAATGCGTTCGAGATCGGTAATGGTCTTGATGATGGAGATCACCAGTCTCAAATCACTGGCCGCTGGTTGCCTGCGCGCCAGGATCAGGGTGCACTGCTCATCGATATCCACCTCCATGGCATTCACCTTGTAATCGGAAGAGGCGACTTTCTCCCCAAGCTTGCTTTTGGCTTTGAGGAGGGCTTTGAGGCCATCGCTGACCTGTTTCTCCACCAGTCCCCCCATATTCAGCGCCAGGTTGCGCACCTCCTCGAGTTCTTCGTTGAAGCGATTCGAAATATGCTGTGTCAAATTCAGATCGGTATCCATCTCTATTCCCCCTGCGGTTAGCCGAAGCGTCCGGTGATGTAGTTTTCAGTGAGTTGGTGCTGTGGATTTGTGAATACCTGGTTGGTATCGCCAACCTCGACCAACTTGCCCAGATGAAAATAGGCTGTGCGCTGTGAGACGCGTGCAGCCTGCTGCATGGAGTGCGTCACAATGACAATGGTATAATTCTGGCGCAGTTCATCGATCAACTCCTCGATAGTCGCCGTTGCAATCGGATCCAGCGCCGAGGCAGGCTCGTCCATGAGAATGACCTCGGGACTCACAGCGATGGTGCGCGCAATACACAGACGCTGCTGCTGGCCACCTGAAAGCCCGGTGCCGGAAGCATTCAGACGGTCTTTGACCTCTTCATACAATCCGGCTTTTTGCAGACTGCTGACAACGATCTCATCAAGCTCGGCGCGGTTGCCTGCAAGACCATGCAGTTTGGGGCCATAGGCGACGTTGTCATAGATCGACTTGGGAAAAGGATTCGGCTTTTGAAACACCATGCCGATACGGGCGCGCAGCAGTACCGGATCCATCTCCTTCGCGTAGATATCCTCCTCATCGAGTCGAAACTCACCCGTAACACTGCAACTCGGAATCGTATCATTCATGCGGTTGAGGCAACGCAGATAAGTTGACTTGCCACAGCCTGACGGTCCGATCAGGGCAATCACCTCATGGTTGCCGATATCCAGACTGACATCAAATATCGCCTGCTTATCGTCGTAAAAGACATCAACATTGCGTGTTGATAGCTTGGGCTTGTGTGTAAACGGGGATCCCACCGTCTCTTTGATCGTCTGATGGATATCAGGCGCCTCTGCTACCTGGGTCATATCTCTTCTCCTAGTGCTCCATCAAGGTTGGTTTGAGGTATTCAGTTGGTCTGTCAGCGCTCATGGCAAGACACGTCTCGCAGCAAATGGCTTGGTCCTTTGCAAGAGGCGTAACGCAGCCACGGGTGCTGACAGGCCAACCCTTCGGGCGTTGCAGTGGTGCTCCGCCACTGCGTTTCAGCTTTTGGCAAGGACTATGGCCATTCCCTGCAAGCTGCGCCTTGTTGCGAAGCACCACTGTAACGCTGAACCCATCAAACCAACCTTGATGGAGCACTTGCACTTTAGCACCTACCACTTTCGCTCAAACCTCTTGCGCAATACCACGGCCAGCAAGTTCATTGTGACCAGAAACAGCAGCAATACGATAATTGCAGCCGATGTTTTTGCCATAAAGGCGCGTTCGGGACTATCCGCCCATAAATAGATCTGTACCGGCAGCACCGTTGCCGAATCGGTAATCCCCTGGGGGATATCCACAATAAAGGCAACCATGCCGATCATCAGCAGCGGCGCAGTCTCACCGAGCGCCTGCGCCATACCGATGATTGTACCAGTCAATATGCCGGGCATTGCCAGCGGCACCACATGCTGAAAAACTGTCTGTACTTTTGAGGCGCCCAAAGCCAGTGCGGCATCGCGAATCGATGGGGGCACTGACTTCAGGGATGCACGGCTGGCAATGATGATGGTCGGCAGGGTCATCAGGGTCAGCACCATGCCGCCAACCAGCGGCGCAGAGCGCGGTACGCCAAAGAAGCTGATAAAAACCGCCAGTCCCAGCAGACCAAAAACAATTGAGGGCACAGCCGCGAGATTATTGACATTGATCTCGATCAGATCCGTCCAGCGATTCTGCGGAGCGAACTCCTCCAGGTAGACGGCTGCAGCCAGCCCCAGCGGAAACGACATGGCAAGCACCACCAGGATCGTCAGCATGGTGCCTCGCAGGGCACCTGCAATACCAGCCTGCTCCGGCTCACGTGAATCTCCCGAAGTCAGGAATGCCCAGTTCCACTTGCTCTCTATGCGCCCCTGCTCACTGAGTTGATCCAGCCAGGCGACCTGGTTATCCTTGATGCGGCGATCATCCTGCTGTAACTCCCGCATTTTTTCCTCTTTGAGGAAGCTGTCGACATCATCGTCAGCAAGCACCCAGGTCTGTTGCGTCGTTCCCAGCATTTCCGGGGCGGCAAGCAGAGTATCGCGTATCTGATACTCTGCGCCGCTGCTTATCAGTTTAAACAGCGCCTTTTTGTCACGCCTTGCGCTGACTTCAGGAAACATCGCATAGAGTGACTGTTTCAATACTCCCCGGTAATTTCCTTTTTTCAGCGCCGCCTCATCCGCTGGCGCTTCCACACCGAGATTTTGTGCATCAAAAGTGACATCCAGCTGAATCCAGCTCTGCTGAAAAGCCGGCCACGCCTTGATGCTGATGTCAGCAAGCAGAAAGGCCAGAAACAGAAACCCTGTCATGACAGAGAGTTTGCCCAGCAATATGAAGCGCCTCTCCTGACGATGGCGCTTTTTCAGGCTGCGTTTGACCTGCTCGGTATTATTCATATTATGATTCATTTTATTACTCATACTGCTCCCGGTACTTGCGCACCACATAGAGAGCAATCACATTCAGAATCAGTGTCGTCACAAACAACATCAGTCCCAGCGCAAAAGCCGCCAGTGTCTTGGGACTGTCAAACTCCTGGTCGCCCGTCAGCAGTGTCACGATTTGCACCGTGACTGTCGTCACTGCATCGAGTGGATTTGCCGTCATTTTTGCAGCCAGGCCTGCAGCCATCACCACGATCATGGTCTCACCGATGGCGCGTGAGACCGCCAGCAGAACGCCGCCAACGATACCCGGCAGTGCAGCCGGAATAATCACCTTGCGCACCGTCTCTGCCCTGGTCGCTCCAAGCGCATAGGATCCTTCACGCATCGCCTCGGGCACAGCATTGATCACATCATCCGACAGCGAGGAGATAAAGGGAATAATCATCACACCAATCACAATGCCTGCAGCCAGCGCGCTCTCGGATGCAACGGATAGCCCCACTGACTCTCCCATAGTGCGAATCAGCGGCGCGACGGTGAGCGCAGCAAAAAAGCCGTAAACGACAGTAGGAATACCCGCCAGAATCTCCAGCACAGGTTTTGCGAAACTGCGAAATTTCGGCGTGGCAAACTGGGTCAGGTAGATTGCGGTCATGAGGCCGAGAGGAACCGCGATAACCATCGCAATAGCGGCAATCATCATGGTTCCCAGGAACAGCGGAACAGCGCCGAATGCCCCGGAAGAACCAACCTGGTCCGAGCGCATTGCTGTTTGCGGACTCCAATGCAGGCCAAACAGAAAATCCCACACAGGGACAGCTTCAAAAAAACGCAATGCTTCAAACAGAACTGACAACACAATACCAATAGTTGTCGCCACAGCAATGCCGGAACTCAGCATCAAGACGACAAGCGTCACTCTTTCG
>JAUVEG010000085.1 GCA_030594925.1 Gammaproteobacteria bacterium | reverse complement strand
ATGGCGATATAGTCCTTGAAATTACCCGGCTTTGGCTTGTAGAGATGATGCACAACACCAAGCACTCGGTAACAGTCGTCGACTGACTGCACGATGATGCGAAATGCCAGCACATCGGCAATATCGGCAAACCGCACCTTGCGATCAGCAATCTTGCGATAGATGCTGTAGAGATTCTTCTCTCTGCCGTAGACCTCGGCCGGGATGTCTGTCTGCACCAGTTGACGGCGCAGCGCCGTCAGAATACCGGAAATCACCTTCTGCTGCTTGCCGTGATGCTTGCGCACCTCGCGTTGCAAAACCCGATAGCGCCACGGCCAATGCGCTATAAACGCCAGGTCCTGAAGCTCCTCACAAACACGGTGAATTCCCAGTCGTTTTGCGATAGGCGCATAGATTTCAAGCGTCTCTCTGGAAATGCGACGCGCCTTGTCCGGCCGCATCACGCCCAGCGTGCGCATATTGTGCAGACGATCAGCCAGCTTGATGAGCACCACGCGCACGTCCCGGGTCATCGCGAGGATCATTTTTCGAAAACTGGCGGCAACTGCCTCTTCCCGCGAACTGAAATCCAGATGGGTCAATTTAGTCACACCATCAACCAGCTCGGCTACCTCTTTATCAAATATCTCCTGAATTTCGACTTTCGCTGTCGGCGTATCTTCGATGACATCATGCATCATCGCCGCCATCAGACACTTATAGTCGAGCCGCATTCCCGCCAAAATGTAAGCCACCGCAATGGGATGATAGATATAGGGCTCGCCCGACATGCGTTTTTGATTGATGTGCGCGTCAGCACTGAAGAGATAGGCTCGATAGACCTCGCGAATCTGTTCGGTCGTCAGGTAGGATTCCAGATACGCCAGCAGATCGCTCACCAGAAAACGCGGCTCGTCGCTGTTTTTTTCAGCTAGCTCCATATCCAGTTTCCTGTCGGGTTGGGATGAATTCTGCTGTGCCACGTCTGTTTACGAATATTGTGAAATAGACATATAGCATAGCACCTGACAAGCGCATTGATAGCAATCTGTTTTTTCACTGATTTTTTCTTAACCACGGAACACACTGAATAGACGGAATTTCATTGATTGCTTTTTTTCTATTTCCGTCTATTCAGTGTGTTCCGTGGTTTCTCTATTTTTTGGCGAAAAACAGACTGCGGATTGCAGCGATTCCCTGTGCGCCACTCTCCCATGCCTGCTGTGTGTCCTCCGACTGCATGCCGCCCAGTGCGTAGACTGGCAATGTCGCCTGTGCGGCCATTGCTGAAAAACGATCCCATCCCAATGGCTGCGCCTGCGGATGGGTTGCTGTTGGCTGGACTGGTGAGAGGGTCGCAAAATCGATGCCGATGGATGCCGCATGAGCAAGCTCCTGCTGCGTGTGGCAGGAGGCCGCCAGCAGTTGTTGATGCGGGAAGCTTCTGCTGCGCATGGCTCGCAACTGACTGCTGCCAAGATGCAGGCCGCATCCGAGTCGCCTTGCCAGCGACTCATTTTTCAGCATCAGTGTCGCTGCGCAGGAGTGACACAGGGGCATCACCCTCTCGGCAAGCGACGCAAGCTTTTCTTTGTCATAATCGGGCAGGCGCAGTTGCAGCAGACGAATCCCCTGCTGCAAGCTTGCTTCAAGCTGCTGCAGAAAAACGGATTCATCCTCGATCAGCGGCGGGGTGATCAGATAACGTGACGGCAGGCGGATGGCAGTGACGATTGGTCTGTCCGCCGGCGGAAGAGGATAGTCATCGATCTCTTCAGCCGTCACCCAGGCAATCTGCTGCCCCTCCATTCCTGCTGCTGTTCCCCGCCACTCATTGACAAGATGCACATCCAGAAACACCTCTTTTTCCACATAGCTGTGGTTGATCCGGATGAGCGGCCGATGAGTGACTATGCCGATACCCAACTCCTCTTTGATCTCGCGCTGCAACGCTTCGGATAACGACTCGCCAGCCTCCAGCTTGCCGCCGGGGAACTCCCACAGTCCGGCAAGATGGGTGCCTTTGCGACGGCGCGACAGCAGGATTTTCCCCTCTGCGTTGCGCAGCACCGCAACGGCGACATGGAGTGGGGATAGGGATGGGATAGGACTGAGGGGCGAGGACTGAGGACTGAATGACTTCAAGTGCGATACTCTGCATTGATCTTGACGTAGTCGTAGGAGAGATCGCAGGTGAGAATGGTGGTGTTATATGCACCCCGGCCAAGGTCTACACGGATCATCAACTCGGATTGATCCATGACCTGCTGCCCGGCCTCTTCACGGTATTCCGGATCACGTCCGCCATGAGTGACGATGCAGAGGTCATCCAGCCAGATACGCACCTTGTCGATCTCGAAGTTGTTGATTCCTACGCGTCCCACAGCGGCTAAAATGCGTCCCCAGTTGGGGTCGCTGGCAAACAGCGCGGTCTTGACCAGCGGAGAGTGGGCAATGGTGTAGGCGACATCTTTCGCCTCCTGCAGGGTTGCTGCCGAATCAACCATAATTTCGACCAGCTTGGTTGCTCCCTCGCCATCCCTGACAATGGCGCGTGCAAGATCCATGCACACCTCCCTGACTGCGGAGAGAAACAGAGCACTGTTGCCACTATTGATGACAACGCTGCCAGCCCCTGACGCCATCAGTACACAGGCGTCATTGGTCGAGGTATCGCCATCGACGGTGATGGCGTTAAAACTTGGCTCAACGGCCTGCTGCAGCGTTGTCTGCAACAGCTCTTCGGGGACGCTTGCATCGGTTGCGACAAATGCCAGCATGGTCGCCATATCCGGACGAATCATGCCCGAGCCCTTGCACATCCCGGTCACCACCACCTTGCCACCGTCAATCTCGATCTCTCGGCTAGCCAGTTTTGGGACAGTATCAGTGGTCATGATGGCCTGCGCCGCCCTCTGCCAGCCCTCTTCATCGAGGCCATCGAGCAGTGCAGGAATTGCAGCCGGGAAACGCTCTGCCGGCAGATCCTCCCCGATGACGCCGGTCGAGAATGGCAGCACCTGGTTGATCTCACAGCCGGAAACCGTCGCCAGGGATTGACAGGTTTCACGCGCCGCCTGCATCCCGGCATCACCGGTGCCGGCATTGGCATTGCCGGAGTTGATCAGCAGGTAACGCGGCACGGCAGCATTGAGATGCTCCTTTGCCAGCACAACCGGAGCTGCACAAAAGGCGTTAGTGGTGAAAACCGCAGCACAGCTGGCATCGGCGGCAATCTCGATGACAACGAGATCATCCCGGTCGGGGTAACGAATGCCTGCGGCTGCAGAGGCGAGACGGATTCCCTTGACGGGATGGATAGGAGTTGCTGACATAAACGATTTTTCAGAAATTGACAATTGCAGGGCGCAATGTGCTTCGCTTATTGCACCCTGCGATTCATAAAACTTAAAACTTAAAACCTAAAACTTTCTTATTTCAACTTTCCATGGCACTGTTTATATTTTTTTCCCGATCCGCAGGGACAGGGCTCATTGCGTCCGATCTTGCGATCTGTACGCACATAGGGCTGTGTCTTCTGCTCTTCTTCAGCAACCTGTTGGGCAGAGGCATCGTCATCATTATTGCCGAAACCGGTAAACTCTTCGTGCTTGAAATGGATGTCGGGCGTCTCGTGTTCAGGCAGTTCCAACGATTCCTGGGGCCTGATCTGAACCTGTGAAAGGACTTTCACCACATCGCGCTTGATATTATCAAGCATCTCGGAAAACATCGCGAAAGCCTCGCGCTTGTACTCCTGCTTGGGGTTCTTCTGCCCATAACTGCGCAGGTGGATCCCCTGGCGCAGATAGTCCATCGCGGCCAGGTGTTCTTTCCAGTGGCGGTCGAGTGACTCCAGCATCACACCCTTCTCGAATTGACGCATCTGCTCGGTGCCAACAAGCTCCTCCTTGGCGTCATAGCTATCCTTCAACTCTTGAAGAATACGCTGCCGCAGCCCCTCCTCGTGCAGATCGTGATCCTCGTCAAGCCACTTATGCAGCGGCAGTTGCAGCTCATACTCATGCTGCAGCGACTCCTCCAGGAGAGGAACATCCCACTGCTCGTCGAGACTCTGGGGCGGGATATAGTTGTCAATGAGCGATTCGAGAACCTCCTCGCGCATGCTCTTGATGGTATCCAGGATATCATCGACCTCCATCAGTTCACTGCGCTGCTGGTAGATCACCTTGCGCTGATCATTGGCGACGTCATCGTACTCCAGCAACTGCTTGCGGATATCGAAGTTGCGCCCCTCCACCTTGCGCTGTGCATTCTCGATCGCCTTGTTGACCCACGGATGTTCGATGGCTTCTCCCTCTTCCATGCCCAGCTTCTGCATCAGCCCGCCTACGCGGTCTGAAGCAAAAATGCGCATCAAATCATCTTGCAACGAGAGATAGAAACGGCTTGAACCTGCATCGCCCTGACGCCCCGAGCGGCCGCGCAGCTGGTTGTCAACCCTGCGTGACTCATGACGCTCGGTTCCAATAACGTGTAATCCGCCGGCATCGAGAACCCGCTGATGACGAACTTTCCACTGCTGTACAACCTCCTCTTTACCCCTCTCGCCAGATTCATCTCCCAACGCCAGAATATCGGCGTCGAGGCTGCCCCCAAGCACGATATCAGTGCCGCGGCCAGCCATATTGGTTGCAATGGTCACTGCGCCGGGTTGTCCGGCCTGTTCAATAATATGCGCTTCACGCTCATGCTGCTTGGCGTTCAGCACCTCATGCGGAATCTTGTTTTTGTTCAGCAGTTCGTCCACCAACTCCGAGACATCGATCGAGGCCGTACCAACCAACACAGGCTGCCCGCGCTTCACGCAGTCGCGAATATCCTCCATGATGGCCTGGTATTTCTCTTTGGGTGTGAGATAGATCAGGTCGGTGTGATCCGCCCGAACCATATCTTTGTGCGTCGGGATTACCACCACCTCCAGGCCGTAGATCGACTGCAGCTCAAATGCCTCGGTATCCGCTGTACCGGTCATCCCGGAGAGCTTCTCATAGAGACGAAAGTAGTTCTGAAAGGTCACCGATGCCAGGGTCTGGTTCTCATGCTGAATCGCAACCCCCTCCTTGGCCTCGACAGCCTGGTGCAGCCCTTCAGACCAGCGGCGTCCGGCCAGGGTGCGGCCGGTGAACTCGTCAACGATGATAATTTCACCATCGCGGACAATATAATCGACATCTTTGCTAAAGAGCGCATGCGCGCGCAAGGCCGCATTGATATGGTGCATCAAAGCAATGTTGGCCGAGTCGTAGAGACTGGCATTCTCCGCCAGCAAGCCGGCCTCTGTGAGCATCTGTTCCACGTGCTCGTGACCGTCATCGCTGAGAAACGTTGATTTGGATTTCTCGTCAACAGCGTAGTCACCCGGGCCGAAGTCAGGTTTTCCCTCTTCGTTGGTAATCGGCTCCTGGCGCGTCAGATGAGGGATAAACTTGTTGATTTCAGTATAGAGCGACTGATCGCCTTCGGTGGGGCCGGAGATAATCAGCGGTGTTCGCGCTTCATCGATGAGGATGGAGTCCACCTCGTCCACGATGCCGAAGAAAAGCCCGCGTTGCACGCGCTGCTCCGCATGAAACGCCATGTTGTCACGCAGATAATCGAAACCATACTCGTTGTTGGTTCCATAGGTGATATCGGCAGCATAGGCCTGCTGGCGCGTCGCCTTTGTCAAATGCAGGAAACCGCTCTCCGTCCCGTCACTCTCAGCATCGAACAGAAACGAGGAGTCGTCGGGACCGCCGCCGGAAGATTGGACGATGCCGACGGAGAGTCCCAGAAAATCATACAGACGACTCATCCACTCACCATCACGGCGAGCCAGGTAGTCGTTGACTGTGATGATGTGCACACCTTTTCCCGGCAGCGCATTGAGGTAGGCAGCCAGGGTCGCAACCAGGGTCTTGCCTTCACCGGTGCGCATCTCGGCGATCTTGCCCTGATGCAGCACCATGCCGCCGATCAACTGTACATCGAAGTGGCGCATATCCAGCACCCGGCGGCTGCCTTCACGAACAGCTGCAAAAGCTTCCGGCAGCAGCTCCTCCAGCGACTCGCCCTGCTCCAGGCGCTGGCGAAATTCGACTGTTTTTGCTTTGAGTTCTTCATCGGAGAGGGCTTCAAACTCAGGCTCGAGCTTGTTGATGCTCTCGATTTCCTTGCGCATGCGCTTGACCAGCCGGTCATTGCGGCTGCCGAAGATTTTTGATAGTAATTTGGCCATGGTATTACCACTA
>JAUVEG010000126.1 GCA_030594925.1 Gammaproteobacteria bacterium | reverse complement strand
ACAGTGATACCCAGATGGTGGAAGATGTCGCAGGTCTGGTGTTTATTGAACACTATATGCAGGCTTTTGCTGACAAGCATCCTGAATACGATGAGGCAAAGTGGATCGATATCATCCGCAAGACCTGGAGAAAGATGTCTGCTCAGGCGCACGAATTCTCGCTTTCGGGTGACGTCACTCTTCCTGAGCCATTAATCCCACTCATCCGGAAGGCTGTTGCAGAGTAAGGAATTTGGCCATCGTGGTCAGATGACCACTCCTACATATTGAGCTGATGCATTTTTGTTGGTGCGGCTTCCGGCCGCCATGAATGGCGGAAGTGCCGACTACTTTGCAGGCAGTTCACTGTTGGGCATGGAGTCGTCATAACCCTGAATACGCACATCAAGCGGGTGACTGAAATCCAGGTGCACATCCCGCTGCGGAAAGGCAATCTCGATGTTGGCGGCGATGAGTTTTTCGTTGATCGCTTCATGCAGTTGACTGGTTGTCTCGAGACGATAGTCGACCGATTCCAGAAAACAGCGTAAATTTACGGTCAGTGAACTCTCGCCAAAACTCTCAAATGTAACAGATGGCTCCGGCTCTTCCAGTACGTTGTTATTTCCCTGTGCAACCTGGAGAATGATTGCCATAGCAGTTTTGACATCACTGCCATAGGCGATGCCGACAGGAATGATAATTCGGACCGTCTCGTCAGTAAGTGACCAGTTCAGCAATCGACCGGTAATGAACTCCTTGTTGGGTACCAGAAGCTCCTGCCTGTCACGGGTGAGTAGGGTGGTTGCGCGGATGCGGATGCGGGTGACGGTGCCGGTGGAATCAGCGGCGCCGGATTCGCCGACAGTGACAAAATCGCCGACGCGAATGGGACGTTCGAA
This sequence comes from Gammaproteobacteria bacterium, assembly GCA_030594925.1. GTDB lineage: Bacteria > Pseudomonadota > Gammaproteobacteria > Chromatiales > Chromatiaceae > Sva-25. The sequence goes on along the minus strand of JAUVEG010000126.1, from coordinate 4,175 downwards.
CAGAATAATGATGCCGCAGATGAAGTTGGCAATGATCTCCTGCAGGCCGAAGCCGATGCCAAGGCTAAGGGCGGCCACCATCCACTGCAGTTGCGACCACTTTACGCCAAGATTGCTGAATACAATGACGATGCCGATCGCCGCAATCGTGTAACTGACCAGGGTGGTGATCGCGTAGCGATTTCCCGCCCTGACGCCAAACGACTGGCGTAGTACGATCTCAAGTAGAGCGGGAATATTCCTTGTTGCAACGATGGTGACAATAATGAGTATGATTGTTAGAGCGATGCTGCCAATCGTCACTGCAACATGTTGCTCTACCCCGCCGATGACATCGGTGTAATGCCACAGGGTGATCTCATCGAATACCGTGAAGGCAGGCAGCACATCGGACCAGATTAGCCATAATCCGGTGATGGCTGCAATAATGAGTGCCACATCGAGGAGTTTGCGGCTCTGCTGGGTCAGCGTGGAGAGATCGAACTCCTTCTCCTGTTCAGCCGCGGCGAGTTCATTCTGCTCGCTGGAGGATATTTTTTTATCATTATCAGCTGCTTCTTTCTGATGATGTTTCATCAGAGCCTTGAACGCAAGCCTGCGATGCGACAGCACCAGCCAGCGTATTGCCATCTGCTGCACGACGACGAGAGCAAGAGTGAACCACAGGGTTTTAAGTAGATTGGATATCAGAATGCCTGCACTGTAAATATAACCAAGAATGGTGAGTGTGATCAATGCAGTTGGAATCAACAGCAGCAGAGAGGTCCACAACAGCCGTTTGTTGACGAAAAGGAAATCCGGAAAGCGATGCTGTAATTGTTGTACAGCGCTCCTGGAGCCAAACAGGCGGTAAAAGAAAACGCCAAGCAGCACCAGTGTCAACATGATCGATAAGCGGCCGAGCCCCTGTTCTATTGAGATTTCGCTGTAGTTGAATGTGGTAATGGTGATAAATATGGTAGGCACAAAACTGACCATGAAGCGCTTGAATTCACTTCGCAGCAACTGGACGCTTGATTTTGGCCACTGGAAGTGCACTGCAGCAAGCCCGCCGGGCGTGCAGATGATGTAGAAACTGCGCAGGTAAAAGAATATCAACGCGGTTTGCAACAGACTGTCGGAAACGGCTTTTGAAAAGGCTGTAGCCTCTGTTGAGAGTCCCATTTGCCAGCCGCTGACAGCCATCAGCAACGGCCAGGGGAGGGCGAGCAGCAGAGAAGCGGCCAGCGTCATGAAGGTGTAGGAGAAATGATCCTCCAGCGGTTTTCCAACAGGCTTGCCGCTCTTTTTAATTATGCGGCGCAATCGACCACAATTCAATCCTAGGATAATAAACAGAATCACTCCGACTCCAAGCACTGGCGAGTCTGTTGCACTGGAGAGCAGCGCATGAAAAGTTTCAAGCCACAGGGAGGGGTTAAGCAGCCAACTGAACTGTTTTACAGTCAAAGGGATGTTTTTTAGAGTTGGCAGAGGCGCATTGCGCACCCACAGCAGATGTTTCGCCAAAAATTGATTGTAGTTCTCAACGGATTCGAGGGTCTGCCGGTAGGCGCGATCCGCCTCCTCCAGAGTTTGCAAATAGGCACTGTCGAGAGCAATGGCCTTGACCAGTAAATCCCTGCGGCTGGTCGCCAGTTTGACAAGATCTGCATGAATGCTCTCTGCCTCCTGCTGCGGAAGTTCTGCAGTCAACTCAGTAATGTAGTGGTCGACATTCTGCAATTTTTGGTATTCTTCGATGTTCCTGATCTGGCGCAATCCGACATTGGCCATGAGTTGATGGCGGGTTTTCTCTTTTTTATAAAAAGGTTTGGTATCGGGAAGATTGCGGCGGCGATCGAGAAGCACCTGGCCGAGCACCTGTCTGAGGCCGGCGATTTCGAGCTTCTCCCTGCTGCGGCGAAAATTTTCGTCTATCTTCTGTGCTGTTGCAATGGTTTGATCTTTTTCGAGCGTCAATCCCTTTAAATCTTGCGTGATGTGTTCGAGTTCCTGGCCCAGGAGCGCATTTTTTTCAGCCAGTTCCCGGATTAGGGGGTGTTTCCCGGCAGACTTCTCGATGTCTGTATGTGTTTTCTCCCGGGCTTGCTCGATATCACTCTGCCGGTGTTCGATGACTCTCTTTTCAAGCAGATTGATTGATGCGTTGATCTGCTTGAAGCTGTTTTCTGTCCGGGCCCGCTGTGCCTTGAGTAACCCCATACGCACTACATGAGTGAGCGACTCCTGATTCAGCATCTCGATTTCACTGTTGAGGGCTGCAGACCTGGCCGCAAGATTCCATTGCCTGGCTTCAGTCAGCAGCGGAAGTTGATCCACGGGAGTGGGGAATTTGATGTCATCTCTGACATCATCCAGACGTTGGGTCGCTGTGGTAAGTTGCTGGCGCAGAGTGTCAGGCCGCTGTTTCTGGGTTTCAAGCTGTTGATCCAGCCTGGAAAGCGTGTTATGTGCTGTAGAGAGAGTGGATTTTCTTGTTAATAGAAGCTGTTCGATCTCCTCTGCGGACGCATCATCCGGCAACTCCGGGAGCGCTGAGATATCCTTGTTATACTGCTCCTGAAGTCCATCCATGATTGCCTTGATCTTTCCCGGAGCTTGTTCTCTGCTGTGGATAAAAGCAGTAGTTGCCTCATCATGGAAGAGCACTTTCTTCTGCTGCTCAATGGTCGACTTGTAGAGCGCTATCAAACTCTCCTTCGTTGCTTTCTCCAGCTGCGTCGACTCTTCCGCCTCCTTGATGGCGTTGTTGAGCTGTTCTTCAGGAACCAGAATGTCAGAACTGGCTTGTGAAGCAGCAGTCTCTGCAGTTGCGTTATTGACAACTGTCAGCAGTAACAGTGCAAAAATCAGACGAAACAGTGGGGCCACGATTTTCATCAGCGCTCTCTCAGACGAGATAGTGGGAATAACGTAAACGATGTGGTTCGCAAACTCATCATATGTAACAGACAACAAAAAAACATTGGCATAAAAATGAACGGGTTTTCACTAAAGCTACTTGTATCACAAATAATAGATGAAAAGTGATACAGGCAGATCAAATCAGACTAGCACATTTGTCAGAACAGATGTTATTCCGCTTGGAGACCATTCAGCCTCTGTCTCGAATGGCGCTAAGTTAAGCCGAATATGCTGATTTATTCACTCTATCCGTCATGCCGGTGAATGCCGGTTTCCAGGAAATCGGTACTCATATCACATTTGTTCGAGATGACAAAACCCGCTATTTACAAATTTTTCAAGGGGCTCAATCGAATTGATTCCTCAGCTCTCTTACGTCAATCCATGCGCGGTGATTTTCTAAAGGTCTGAGTAAGCCGTTTCGACGAAATTCGGCTGTCATCTTACTGGCGCTTTCGGTCGTAATACCCAGCATTGCGCCCATATCTTCACGTGTCGGCAGAAAAAAACTATCGTCCTCTGAATTTTCATCAAGCAGCAATAACAGACGTGCGACGCGGGATTTAGCGTTGCCTGTGGATAAACGGGTGATCCAGTTTTCAGCACCGCTGAGCGCCTTCTGCCAACGTTGCAATAATGCATCATGCAGTCTAGGGGTGTCCCGTTTGAGTGACTCGATGATAGAGCGGGGTATCCTGCACACCCGCACATGATCCATGGTGACTGCTTCATGGGAAGCAGGTTGTCCATCCAGGTTCTCCAGGCCTGCGAGATCCCCCTGGCTGAGTATTCTTACGATGCGCCTATCGCCATTTGGGAGATGTTGCACCAGTTTGATCAGCCCACTGCGTACGGTATAGACGAACGGCATTTGATCACCCTGCAGGTAGATCCGGCTGCCCGGTTTGAACTCAATGTCGTCAATTGGATGATGAATACGGTCAAAATCATCATGTGTCAGATCTGCAAACAGAACCAGGTGACGGATCGCACAGTTTTTGCAGCGCTCGGCGCCGCGCCAGGCATTCTCAATCGTTCTGTTTTTCATCAGGATTGTTCAAATAGATAAGAAAATTTAACCACTATTGAATATTTTCAATGCGGTGTTTCACAGGTTTGCTTAGACTGCATACAACTTTCAACAGGGAGATTCACTATGCATTCTGAAAATGCGCATTCTGAAAATATGCAAATCGAAAACCGCTTAAAATATATGCCGATTTCATTCTTTGCCATGGTTATGGGCATGGTGGGTTTAACCATTGCCT
>JAUVEG010000205.1 GCA_030594925.1 Gammaproteobacteria bacterium | reverse complement strand
GCGACTTTTTGCGACAACACAAAGATTGATGTAACCAAGGGGATTTATCTACGCGGGAAAGGGGAGGGTGTCAATGATTTACAGGCTCCTGGATTATTTTGACAAATTACTTCACAATGCCTTTAAACTATAACTATACTTAAAATAAAAGAATTACTGCACAACGCCTTTAGACAATAACTATACTTAAAATAAAGAGGGTTCGAGTTATGCGCCTCATCCTGATACTGACCGCCAGCTTTCTATTAACCTCCTGTGGCCAGATGCTGGTGCAGCCAGCGCTTCCACTGATCGATAATAGTATTGAAAAGCTCAATCGTGAAACCGACCTGAAGAAAGCCGAGAAGACAGTCACGGGCAATCTCAAGATACTGCAGCGCATGATCAAGATTGACCCGAAGAATGCCCAGTTGCAGACCTACGCAGCGCAGGGACTCTACGGCCTTGCCTATGGCTTCAGGGAAGATAGTCAGCCACAGGTGGCGTCGGATCTCTATCTGCGCGGCATGCGGCACGGCGTCACGGCACTGCAACTTAACGGCGCCAACAACCTGCTCGGCAGCACCATAGCAGACTTTAACAAGCAGGTCAGCGGTATGCGCAAGAGTGATGTTGCCGCCATGTTCTGGACAGCGAGCAACTGGGGAAAGTGGATTGATATGCATCGCGACGACCCCGACGCCCTTGCGCAACTGCCTCGCGCCACCGCATTGATGCAACGCGTCATCGAACTTGAAGACACCTTCTATTACGGCGGTGCGCACATGTATTTTGGCGTCTATTACGGCAGTCGCGCGCCGACGATCGGCGGCAACTTCAAGAAATCCAGAGCATATTTTGATCACGCCCGGAAAATCACCAACGGCAAACTGCTGATTCCCGACCTGTTGCAGGCGCAATACCTTGCCCGCCAGGAGTTCAACAGGAAAGAGTTTCACCAACTTCTCAGCGGTGTTGTCAATGCGCCGGATAACCTGATGCCGGAACTTGGCCTGCAAAACCAGATAGCAAAGCGCAAGGCCGCTGCGCTGCTCAAGAGGGAAAACGAATGGTTTTAAGATTTCTCGCCCTGGTCGTGTTGCTAACGGCATTGAGCGCCAATGTCAACGCCAAAACCTATGTGCTCAAATTTGCTACCTTGCTTCCGACCGGAACCTCGTGGACCAATCTGCTGGATGACTGGGCCAAAGAGGTCGAAAAGAAGAGCAAAGGGCGGCTCAAGTTGAAAATGTACCCCGGCGGCGTCATGGGAGATGAGCCCGATGTATTGCGCAAGATACGCAAAGGACAGTTGCATGGCGGCATGTTCACCGGCTATGGCATCGGCCGTATATACTCCCCCGCGCGTGTGCTTGAAGTACCTTTTTTGTTCAAGAATACACGCGAGTCGGATTATGTTCGCAAGAAAATGATGCCGGAACTTGAGGCGGGTTTCCGGAAAAAGGGATTTGAACTGCTGGGTTGGCCGGAGGTAGGCTTCATCCACTTCTTCTCCAAGCAGCCGATCAAATCCCTGGATGACCTCAGGAAATCAAAAATCTGGTTATGGCAGGGAGATCCGTTGGGCGAGGCATTTTTCAAAGCAGCGAAGATTAAACCGGTACCGCTCTCGATTATTGACGTATACACCCAGCTATCCGCCAGGCACGGCAGTATAAACACCATCTACACCTCAAGCTTTGGCGCCATAGCCCTGCAATGGTATTCAAAACTCAACTACGCGAGTGATTTGGCATTTACCAACGCTATCGGCGGGCTGATCGTGAGCAACAGTTTTTACAACAAGTTGCCAAAAGATTTACAAAAGCTGCTGAAGACAACGGGCAAGCGCCTGGGTGATGATATTCGCAAGCAGGCGCGCAAAGAGAATAAAAGAAGCCTGGCTATTCTCAAGAAGAACGGCATCAAATTCATGTTTGGCTGGTCTGATGTCAATATGAGTGAAATGGTGAAAATTCGTGATCGTGCAGCAAAAAACCTGGAATCCTCAAACTATATTCCCGCAGCCACTTTTGCAAAAGTGAAGAGGCATCTTGCAGCCGTTCGGCGATGAGCAAAAAAATAGCAGTCAGGCAGATTCGTGATCGAAAAATTTGAACACGGCCTGGTAAAAGCTGAAAGCATCATTGCCGCTTTTAGCCTGTTTTTACTCCTTGCTCTTTCACTTGTCGAGATTTTTATGCGTAACTTTTTCGATTTCGGTTTTCCGGAAATTGAAATCATCAAACGCAACTTGCTGGTTATTTGCGGCGCCATGGGCGCGGTTATCGCCACATCAAAATTACGCCACATCAAGATCGATGCGCTTACACCGGTCATGAGCAAGCGAATCGTCTCCTTGCTGAGTTGCCCGCTGTCACTCTTTTCCACGCTGATATGTGCAGTGATGAGTTATCACGGAGGCATATTCGTCATGGACGAGTGGCAATACACTCCTGAGAATGAACGCTGGACACTACCGTTCACCCTGATCTACCCGCTTGGCTTCGGCCTGCTTGGACTGCACTTCCTGCTTAACTGCCTTCACAAGAAGAGAGATGCTTAGCGCAGTCCTGATATTGGTGCTGCTTGCACTGGTCGGCGTACCTCTTTTCGTGGTGCTTGCTGGCGGCAGCCTGCTTGCCAGCAACTATGCTGATATCAGCCCCGATATCCTGATCATCGAGATGCATCGGCTGGCGTCAACGCCCAACATGATTGCCATACCGTTGTTCACATTAGCCGGTGTGGTGATGGCGAACGGTGGCGCCCCGGAGAGACTGGTTAATTTTTACCGTGCCGCACTTGGCTGGATGCCCGGCGGGCTAGCCATCGTAACCATTGGCACCTGCGCATTTTTTACATCCTATTCCGGCGCATCGGGCGTGACTATCCTGGCCCTGGGCGGATTGCTTTATCCTATTCTTGTCGGCGAAGGCTACCATGAAAGATTCTCTCTCGGTCTGCTGACAACATCCGGCTCACTGGGCCTGCTGTACGCGCCCAGCATGGCCATCATGATATACGCCATCGTTGCCGGTGTCGGAATTGACAAGATGTTTCTTGCCGGCGTCGTCCCCGGAACTCTGCTCATGATCATGCTGGCAATCTACAGCATGGCGCATGGCAGGCAGTTGCATGTAGTCAAACATGCGTTCGATTTCAACACCTTGGCGACTACAGCACGCGGCGCCATCTGGGATATCTTTTTACCCATTGGCATCGTCTTCGGCATATTCGGCGGCTATGTCTCTATCATGGAAGCCGCTGCAGCAACAGCCGCCTACGTCATCTTTATCGAGGTTGTAGTTCACAGGAAAATCGATCTGAAAACCCGCTTTTTCGGCCTGCTGGTTGAAAGCTGCATCCTCTTTGGCAGCCTGCTTATCATCCTGCTGGTTGCTCTCGGCCTGACTAACCTGATGATCGATGCACAACTGCCAATGCTGATGCTGGAAGTGCTCGAGCAGCATATCAGCAGTCCACTCGAGTTCCTGTTATTGTTAAACCTGTTCCTGCTGGTCGTTGGTGCGATTATGGATATCTTCTCCGCTATTATTGTTGTGGCGCCTTTAATTATCCCCCTGGCGGCGCGCTATGGAGTAGACCCGATTCATCTTGGCATTATTTTTCTGGCCAATCTTGAAATCGGATATTCCACACCGCCGCTTGGCATCAACCTCTTTATCGCCAGCCAGCGATTTGGCAAATCGATTCTCACCCTGTTCAAATCCACACTTCCATTCCTTGCGTTGATGATTATCTGGTTGATGCTCGTCACCTACATACCCGAACTTTCGCTGTGGTGGAAAAATGAGTAAGGA
>JAUVEG010000020.1 GCA_030594925.1 Gammaproteobacteria bacterium | reverse complement strand
GATGACGGGGACATGGCCAATATTGCGCTGCATGCTGTTCATCGTCGACTTAATCATCGTCATATTCTCTGACATAGAGGAGAACTGCCTGTTCATGGTATCCAGCGCAACAATCATCTCATCCATCTTGGAGGTAAATGCAAACAACATCAAAATGAGGATTAACGTTATCACACCAAAACTCACCATGCCGATCCGCAAAATGGCGGTCACACGCTTGGCAACGCGAATGCTCGTTGAATTGCGAATCCCCATCGCTTTTTTGAAATCTTGCGTCGCTTGCCGGATCCGCTCTTCCTGCTCTGCTGTTATCTCCATAACGACTCCACTTCAAACCTTGCAATCCACATATTTTTACTTGATCAGCAACTCATTGATCGCATAAGTATAAAGCATCTCCACGCCTATCCCCAAAGCCCGATACGCAGACAGGAATTTTGCACCTCTCTATCGCAGTCTGTTTGGAAAACTGCCCCTCAACCCTCAAGCGTTTTGTTTGAATCCTTCGAGCTCACACTCTCTGTTCCTGAACATGACATAAAAAATCCCGCTTGAAAAACCACGGCAATATTAAAAACATAATATTGGGATCGCAGATCAGGTAAATCCATGTTTATATCTGTGGAATTATCAATTCATTACAGCTATTATTGAAAAATATCGGGGGAATCAATGATGGTAGAAGAGGTAAAATGAAGTCCAAAAGGATAAGGCATTATCTGGCCTGGTGCTTAGTAGCGCCAACAAGCTTTTTTTCTCTACTCGCTCCGGCACTAGCTGCTGATTCACTGGCTGCTCTCTATGCCCGTGGGGAGTATCTCGAGGTGGTTCGTCAAGGGAGCGCCTCAAGCGTACCAGCGGATCAAAAACGCTATCTTGGATTGTCTCTGTTTCAGTTACAGCGTTACGCAAAAGCCGCGCCTTATTTGAAAACCGCCCTGGCTGCGGAGCCGGGTAATGCAAGGCTGCGCCGGGCGTTGGCTCAGTCATTGTTTGAGAACGGAGAGATGCCCGCCGCGCTGGAAGTGCTGCAACCCCTGCTGACTGATGGTGACATCGACGCCATGATCCTTGCCGGACAAATCCACCTGGCTCAGGAGGAGATCGCGCAGGCAAGGAGTCTCTTCGAACGGGCGTTGCGGAGCACAACGGATCCTCATAAACTACAGCAAATCAATCTCGGACTGGCTCCTATCTACAGGACGCAGGGGGATCGCACGGTGCTGACTGATATTGATTCCCGCATGTCAGAGATTGATTCCGGAAACCCGGCAGTCAAAGACTTTGCAGATATCGTCCCACAGGAGCGGACGGATCGAGCGGTGCGCCCTTACCAACTGGCTGCTGGCTATCGGTTGGAATACGACAGCAATGTTGGCGCATTCCCGGATGATTCCAGCTCAGGGGGGATGCCCTCGGATGAATCAGACTGGCGCAATGTTCTGTTCCTTGACGCGCTTGGGCATATCCCGCTCGGGCAGGGGTTTACCCTCTATGGTGAGGCGCATTTACGCGGCGGCGTGCATGTCTCGGAGAGTGAATATGACTACTTCGACCAGACCTGGGTTGCTTCGCTTGGCTGGTCGTCTGATCAGGGCTATGGCTTCAGGCTACCCGTTGAATACAGCCATCTGAATATGGATAACGATATCAGCAGATCGCGATGGGCCGTATCGCCGGGGTTCGTCTGGGATGCAGGCCCGGATATTTCCGCCTATTTTTACGCCAGGTTTGAGAGCCTGGATTATGATGGCTTATCTTCCATTCCGGAAGATCGCAGCGGGGATGCTGACCGGTACGGAGTCTCCATCATCTGGACTCCCAATAACGGGCGCACCAGTGTGCGGGGAATTCTGGAATTCGGCAGTGATGATACCAATGGAGAGAACTGGCAAAGAGATGTGCAGCACTATTATGTAAGGGCGGATCACAGACTCAACGAACAGTGGAGTATTGATGGCGGCATCGAGTATTACGATTACGATTTTGATAATGAACACGATGTGTTTCTGACCACCAGGAAAGACGATTTTTTATCCTTCTTCGCCTCGCTCAATTATCAGTTGTCCCGTGACTGGAAACTGACCCTGAGTGGAGTGAATATAAAAAGTGGCTCGAATATCGAACTCTATGATTATGATCGCTATGTGATTTCAAGTGGTGTTACATGGCAGTATTGATTATCTGCAACAACCGGGATTGATGAATTGATGTGTAAACAGAAGAGGTTGCAATGATACGCGGAACAGGCTTTTTACTGGCATTAGCACTATTTACTCCATTTGGCTTGCAGGCTGCCACTGCAGTTGGCAAGGCTGAATCCGTGGCGGGTGCTGTTTTTCTTAATCCGGATACCCCCGCAGGGCGCAACCTCAAAAAGCACCACTCCCTGGCAACCAGTGATACGGTGGTTACCGGAGATGACGGCAAAGCAGGTATTCGGCTCACGGATGGCAGTCAGTTGCTGGTGGATAACAATAGCCGCCTGGTGCTGGCGGAGTATGATGTAACGGCTGAACCCAATGCGGTGATGGATCTGGTTCGCGGTCGTGTCCGCTCGGTGGTAACAGATACCTTCTCACGACGAAAGAACAGTTTCCGGGTGCGCACCAACACGGCAATCATGGGGGTGCAGGGCACGGATTTTGTGGTTTATTCCGACACGAAATTGACCCTGGTCTACGTCTTCAAAGGCCGGGTCGAGGTGAAGAATATCGACCCTGCGGTGAAGGGCTCTGTTTTACTTGGCCCCGGGGAGTCGACGGAGGTGAGAAAAGGCCGGCCGCCGGCGGCGCTTCCGGATGAGGGGAAGCAGCAAACAGGCAGCGGCGGTGCTCTTGATCGACGCTCAGGTGGCTCGCAAGCGGGGGATCCCGGCGCAATTGTTCCACCCACGGGCATCGGCAAGACCCCGCCTCTACCCCAAACCCCCTATCCACCCCAACAACCTCCACCCACCGACTATTACAATTTCCAGCAGCCCTGAGATTGGGTCTTCAGTCATAGCCGGCGAGTGAATGAGCAGCATTAGTCAGCGTCTTAAACAGCGCCTCAAAGGGATGCTGTTTGCACTGCTGGCATCGACTCTCAGTCTGCTGCTGTTCGCCGCCCGGCCACTCTGGCTGGAACACCTGGATAGCCGCGGACGCGATATCGTCTTTAGTCTCAGGGAGGCGCCTGCACCGCACCCATCGGTTGTCGTGGTTGCAGTGGATGAGAAAGCGGTCAAGCGCTACGGACGCTGGCCGTGGAGTCGTCAACTGCTGGCGCAACTGATTGATCGAATCCAGGCTTCAGGGGCCGGGCTTATTGGTCTGGATATAGTCTTCACCCAGGAGGAGTCGCCACAGGCGGACCAGGCTCTTGTCGAGGTGCTGCGTAATTCAGCCAGCGCAATCGTCGGCGGCTACTTTTTTCGCACCAGTCAAACCGAAGCCATGTCGAAACAGGCGCATGAACTCTGGTGGGAGAACAGAATCCGGCTGCTGCGTCTGATGCCCGGCGCCGAGATGGACATGGTTCCTGAAATGGCGGCGGTGGAAGGAAACATGGCAAGCATGGCTGCGAATCTGGATGCGCAGGGATTTTTCAATGCAATTGAAGATCATGATGGCCTGTTTCGCCATGCCCCCCTGCTTATGCGGCATGACAACGCCCTGTTTCCCTCCCTGGCATTGCAGGCCCTCTCTTTCGCAAAGCAGCAATCCATCCGGGTGACCCTGGATCCCTATGGGGTCGCCTCTCTTTCGGTGGGATCTCTCCCTATTCCGGTGGATGAAGAGGGGCGTCTGGCGCTGAACTTCTACCACCCCGTGCAGGATATCCCCCTGATCTCAGCGGCCGACATACTGGGAGGAGATGTAGCGGATGGTGCGCTTTCCGGGCGCATCGTTTTCGTCGGAGTGACTGAAGTGGGTATTGCCGACGTGCTGCCGACCCCGCTGGTGTCCAGCTACCCGGGGGTGATGCTGCACGCGACTGCAGTGAGTAATGTATTGCAGGATTTCCATCTGCATGGTGCCAATACGGCATTGATGCTGAACGTGGCCATGATGTTTGGCTTCCCGCTTTTGCTGGTTATCCTGCTGATAAGCGCCAGCCGGCTTGAGACCATGATCCTGGCATCCATGGTGGTTCTGGCCGGGTCAGTCGGGCTGTTTTATTATCTGGTGGCAGTACAGGGTTTTCTCGTCAGCCTGATCTATCCGGTCATCTCGCTGATCATCGGTTTTATCGTATTCCAGGTTTATTATGTTCTGACCTCACAGTTCAAAAACCGCTTTCTTACCCGCGCCTTCTCCTCCTATGTCAGTCCGGTATTGGTGAAACAGTTGATAGAGGATCCGGATCTGCTGGTATTAGGCGGGGAGAAGCGTCGTATCACCATTCTTTTTTCCGACATCAGGTCATTCACAACCCTTGCAGAAACCATGTCGCCGGAGAGACTGGTGGAGATGCTGAATCAATACCTGGGGGTCATGACTGATATCGTCATGGAGAGTCACGGCACACTGGACAAATATATCGGCGATGCAATCATGGCTTTTTTTAATGCGCCGCTGAGTGTGGCGAATCACGCCATGCGTGCGGCAAGTGTTGCCCTGAAGATGCAGCACAAGCTCACCGATTTGAACCTCCTCTTCGAGGAAAAATATGGACAGCAACTGGTGATTGGAATTGGATTGCATACCGGGGATGCTGTGGTGGGCAACCTCGGCGCGGAAAAGCGTTTTGACTATACAGCCATCGGCGATACGGTCAACCTTGGAGCCCGCCTTGAGAGCGCCACCAAGCAATATGCCACGCCAATTCTGATCTCGGAAGATACCCGGAAAGAGCTGGGGGACTCTTTTATCTGCAGAGCGATCGATCGAATCCAGGTCAAGGGGAAAACAGTGGCAGTCAAGGTTTTTGAGCTGATGGCTGTTGCAAGCGAAAAGGAATCTACCCGTTTGGCGCAAAAATTTGAATCAGCACTGGAAAGCTATTTTGCTCAGGAGTTTTCCGTGGCGCAGGAGGCTTTTGATCACCTGGCGCAATCATACGATGACCAGACCAGCCGCATCTTCAGTCAGCGTTGCGCCGACTTTCTCCACACACCGCCACCGGCAGAGTGGGACGGGGTGTTCATCGCAACCCGGAAATAGCCTGCTCTCTGCAATCAGCGGTAGATCAACACCTCCCTGCACTCTTCACTCCAGGCGAGTTCATCTCTGCGCAGCAGCGCCTCGAGGTCAGACGGCGTGGCATTCGGATCATCCACCCACTCTCGCAGCAGTTCGCTGCCATTGATCAAGTCGATGGCCAGCCGCTCGTGTTCATATTCATATGCGAAATCACGCCACAACGGGTAGTCCGGGTAAATCTGCCGCAACGCCTTGAAAGCCAGCGCCTGCAGCCGCCACGGCCGGAAGGCGTGATGGTCGTAGTGCGGGCCCTCGACGTGTACTTGCACACCCGCGCACAATCTCCCCTGATGCTTGTGCGAGACGGGTTCGAACCAGCATTCACGCAGTCTGCAACCGTTGAGCCACTGCGGCGCAAGGCGCTTCATTTCGGCGATGATAGCCGGGGCGTCGATGTCCGGGGCGCCAAACAACTCCAGCGGACGGGTGGTTCCCCTCCCCTCCGATAGCGTTGTTCCCTCCAGCATGACCGTGCCGGGGTAGCAACGCGCCATCCACAGGTTGGGGGCATTGGGGCTCGGATTGATCCACTCGCGCTCGCCCAGCGGCCATCCGAACCCCGGTGTCTGTTCAGGTTTCCACCCCTGCATTTCGATGACGTGGTAGTCCAGGTTCAGTGCGAATCGCTTCAGGAACCAGCTGCCCATTTCACCCAGCGTCAATCCGTGGCGCATCGGCATTTCTCCCGCGCCAACGAAGCTCTCCCACCCTTCCCGTAGAATCAAACCCTCGATCGGGCGGCCAGCAGGATTCGGCCGATCGAGCACCCACACCGTCTTGCCATGCGTCGCTGCAGCCTCCAACAGATACCGCAGAGTCGTAATGAAGGTGTAGATGCGGCAACCAAGATCCTGTAGATCGACCAGCAGGAGATCGAAGCTCTGCATCATCTGCTGCGTTGGCCTGCGCACCTCGCCATAGAGGCTGTAGACCGGTATTGCGTGCACAGGATCAATGTAGTCCTGAGACTCCACCATATTATCCTGCTTGTCACCGCGCAGTCCGTGCTGAGGGCCGAAGGCTGCCGTGAGATTGATGCCCTCTATTGCGGCCAGTGCATCCAGCGAGTGTTCGAGGTTCGCCGTGACAGAAGCCGGATGTGCCAGCAGCGCCACACGCCGGCCGGCCAGGGGCGCACGCAGCGAGTCGTCCTCGATAAGGCGATCGATACCAAACTTCATGACGTTGCCCCTGTATCGGTGTGCGCTGCGCCTGCAGCCGGTCGCTGCAGATGCAGTACGAAACTGTCGGGATGATGGAAATCAGGTGAACTCGACGGGTGTGCAAGCGCCCAGTAGGAGAGCCGGCCACCCCTCTCCTCGACGACTGACGACAAAGCCATGCGAATCTCACCGTCACCGGGAAGCCTCTTCAACGCCATGCTGGTGATCCGGGCTTCCAGTTCCAGCCGCTCATTGGAGCGGCGCACCTCAACCGGCATGCAGGCGCCGCATTGCAGCAGTTCCATCCCCTCCCTATAGCCTGCGAAGCCGTAAGCGGCCCATTGCGTGGAGGGTGAGAAGTTGAATTCACAGTATGCGGGCGAATTGTCCGCAGTAATAAACGCTTCGAAGCAGGTATGACGCCACAGGTCGCCGGTTTGTACCGGGGACGCCATCGCCGGTATTGCCAGCTGCTCGAGTGCTCCTTCCAGCAGGTATCGCAGTCGCAGGGCGCCATCCGAAGTCGTGTTGATTTCGGCCTTGATACTGCGAACCGCCGGGGTTTGACTGTTTGCATGAGAAACCAGGGAGACGCTGGTCGAAGAGAGTCCTGGCATGTTTACTGTTCCGGGAAATGGTTTAAGGCGACGAGTAAATAATACTGGAGTGGTCACCATCAGGCAATTGCTTCTTCCCGCGCCACATCTTACAGGCGCCGATCCGTGAAGGCGTTCAGGAGGCTGTCCGAGAATGAGATCAGCATCCTCTATTTGATATATTCAACAGCGCGCCCCGGTAAAGTATAAAATGCGCCATGAAATTCCCAAAACGAATGCAGCCCCTGATTGATGATGGTCTGGTGGATGAAGTCATCAGCCAGCTAATGAGCGGTAAAGAGGCCACAGTCTATGTAGTGCGCTGCGGCGCCGAGATCCGCTGTGCCAAAATCTACAAGGAAGCGAACCAACGCAGCTTCAAAAAAGCCGTCGAATATCGGGAGGGGCGCAAGGGACGTAACAGCCGCCGCGCCCGCGCCATGGAAAAAGGCTCCAGATTCGGTCGCAAACAACAGGAAGAAGCCTGGCAAAATGCTGAAGTGGATGCGCTCTCTCTGCTGGCTAATTCAGGGGTGCGCGTCCCCAAAACCTACGGCTGCTTTGACGGCATCCTGCTGATGGAGTTGATTACCGATGACGAAGGCTTTGTGGCGCCGCGTCTGAATGATATCTCCCTGACCCCGGAACTCGCTCTGGAAGACCATGCTGTCGTCATGAAATACGTTATGCGCATGCTATGTGCCGGGGTGGTGCACGGAGACCTGTCAGAATTTAATGTATTGGTGGATAATTATGGTCCGGTAATCATCGATCTGCCTCAAGTGGTGAATGCAGCGGGCAATAACAACGCCCGGGCAATATTCGAGCGGGATGTAAACAATATGACCGCCTATTACGGCCGGTACGCGCCAGAGTTGCTGGGCAGTAATTACGCCAAAGAGATCTGGGCGCTGTACGAAGAGGGAGCATTACATCCGGATGTCGAATTAACGGGTCACTTTGAGGAAAGCACTGAAGTCGCTGATGTGGGTGTAGTGTTGCAGGAAATCAAAGCGGCATTTGCCGAAGAGCAAGAGCGGCAGGAACGTATACGTGCAGCAGCCGGGTAAGGAGCAGTCCAATAATAACTTCCCGATTCTGCTTGCCCTGTTGTCCCTCTTCTGCGTTCCAGCAAGAGTTACATAACGCTGCTATGCGCCCCTTGCTGCGCCTTGAATACGAACAACATTGCTGCGCATTATCCGGGAAGTTATTAATGGACAACTCCTGATATCTCTCAAACTGTGATAATCGCGATCCTGCTGATCTCATCGATGCGAGAAACCTGAACGAAGGTAGCCCAAAGAGTCATTCAAATGTTTCACAGTCAGACTCAGAAACCTGCTGTTTCAACCGATCGGGCATTCGACTATTATTTGAGGCAGGGACAGGATGCAGGCAACACCAGATCGATTGCTGCGGGGACAATCTCGAAGCGAATGTTTTTGTTTCGATAGGGTTCGCCATCAAGATTGAGCGGAATGATCTCATCCGATTCGCTCTCGACCCATGGGGTCTGAAAATATTTGATATAGCGGCCATTGGCGGAGGGATTCCTGATCTCTTCGATCACCTGCGGGAGGTCGCTTAGGGGGAATTGCGATACGATCACCACATCAAGCAATCCATCATTGATGTAGGCATTTGGCGCCAGCACCTGGCCTCCGCCGGCCTGCCGTCCGTTGCAGATGGCAGCGACAACGCCCGTCAGCTCGGATTCGAAATCAGGTGTCTTCATTTTGCCCTGGTAGGGGACAAAATTGATGGCTTTCAACACACCCGTCAGCGTATAGGCGCCGCCGCCCAGAAAATTTTTCAATTCGACGGGTGTCTCGGCAGTCACCTGTGCGCCAAAACCGCCTGTTGCCATATTGGCAAAATGCCGCTCGTTGGCTTTTGCGATGTCGACAGCGGTGCAATTCCCGGAGACGGCGAGGCGTAATGCCTCCAGACTATTGAGAGGGATTTGGCAAGCGGTTGCAAAATCGTTGGCCGTGCCAAGCGGCAGGATCGCCAGCTCAGGACGCTGCTCCCGCGGCAATTTGGCCATCGCATCAACCACCTCGTTGACACTGCCGTCACCACCGCCAATGACAATGCGTGTTTCACCATCTCGAACTGCTTCGTTGACAAATCTCTCGACGTCACCAAATTCATAGGTCGCACGGACATCGACCCGGTCAACCTCTTCACGCAACGTGGAAATGGCTGAACGTACGGTCTCGTAACCCGCTTTTTTACCATTAAGAATAATATGCATCATCTGATACCTTTAATCGCTGACCATGGAGCCAGAGCAGTCTGGCGCTACTTTAACGGCATTACTCTTCTACACGCCGGATTTCTTCATGGCTTGAGATAGTTCATCCAGGCTTCCGTGCGCACCATGGCCTTGCGGGTGATATGGGTCGCAGTGACAGATTCCGTGTAGATCGCAGCCGTGCCGATGGCGTCCGCCTGGGGATGGTTGCGTTGGTATGCGATCTTGCCGGGATAGATGCCGAGCAAGATCCAAATTCCCAAAGAGCACAGAACAAGGATGATCAGCACGATGAGTGCAAAGATATCGAGGCCGACCATAGAGATTGACTCCAAATAAAGAGATTGTAACATCTACCGTGAAAGCTTCAGACTGCGCGCTTGAGTGTCTCGGAAGGCAATTCACCAAACAACTTGCGATAATCAGCGGCAAATTGCCCCATGTGCCAAAAACCCCAGTGGTTTGCAAGATCTACCACCCGTGTTCGCGCTGGATCAGAATTCCATAATCCACGGTGAACGCCATATAATCGCTGTCCATTCATATATGTTTTTGGCGTCATGCCAAATTCCCGCTTAAAATACATTTGCAGGGTACGCACAGATACTTGTGCATAAGCACACAGCTCTGCGCTGCTCACCCGCTGTTGATGATTAGCATGCATGTAATCCAGTGCACGCGCAAAGGCTTTATTTCCTGTGGATTTGGACAGTGTGGGAACAGAATCAAACTTACAGATATGATCAAAAACAAACAATAGCAGCTGCTCTTGAATATGACTTCCCAGGTCATTGAGGATTGGACTATTACCATTAGTTGAACTTAATGTTTCAAAGCGACGGAGTTTCATGCGAATTCGATCAAGACTCAAGGCATCTGCCGGTATGATCATTTCACTGGCATCCAGCGCCATCCTGTAATCGACACCCCCATATTGCTGAAAGTAATCGACCAACTCTTGTTCGGAAATACTAAATGTAAACACGCTGAACCCTGTTTGCGTAAATGCTCTTATCTCGCCATGAGTAGGGAATGCCAGCAATACATCCTGGCCTATCTGATGCCCAAACCAGCTGAACTCAGGACAATCAATATCAGGGATCACAAAGGTTCTCATGCCATGTGGCGTTGCACCGTACTGATCTGTTTTACAGCCATATTTTGCCCGTGATATCAACATTGAACCAAGTTGCGCCTGGAAAATATCTGATTTGAAATGCTCGGCATTCATCTGGCGGAAGTCCAGATCCCAGGCGACGGCAAGTTCGGCCAGTTCTTCGAAACTATCGAATTGCTTATTGATTAGTACAACGGAGCTGCTTTGAGTTTCCATGGCCATCAAATGTTTAATGAGTCAATCGCGGCTTGTTGAGTTCGTATTAGATACATACTAGAGTAAATTTCATCGACATGCGGGTGTTTTTCGAGCAGACAAGCAGAAGATATGGCTAAGAAACCGGCCAATCCGATCAGAGTCACAGGATAAAGTGTAAATGACCAACTGCGTTTTTTTGATGCTGTATTTCAGCATTTTAGATTAGAATCAGCCTGCTGTGTGACATTCTCGGCGCCGATCCCTATAATCCAGCTCCTGTTTCAATCCAGAGATTCTTGAAAATGAAACAAATTCTTTTTGCGGTACTGCTTGCAATCTACTCGACAGTGGCGATCCCGGTTGAGGCAATCGTTGAAATCGGTTGGGATGACCTGAAAACACAGGAACCATTTGATGATCCATTCGCAGCCTTGACCCCGGATCAGCTCTCCTACCTCTCAATGGTGTACCGCTATAGAGCAATGCGCACCAACTTGGGCTATCTGCCTGATACAAGCAAGGCAAGTCTCGATGAAGCACTTGCAAAACTAACCCGGGCTGGTGTCAACGTGGACGAGATGTTGGCGCAGCGCGAGGGTATTACCAAAATCCGGCAACAACGAGCCGCTGCGACCAACACGGCATTGAACAACAAGGATATCCGCATACCGGGTTATCTGTTGCCTCTCGAATATGCGGATAATAAAAAGATTACCGAGTTT